>NZ_JBVVPO010000002.1:59071-347995 GCF_055811795.1 Bradyrhizobium sp. MI1.7 | reverse complement strand
CGCTCGCCAAGGCCAGCGAGAATAGTTTCGGCCTCGGAAAGAAACGCGGCGATCTCACTGTTGGTTATGGCGGGCAAATCGACTGGCCTCACATCGAGCGGTGAGCCATTATCCCAACGATACGGCTTGCCGGTTTCGACGTGATCGCCGAATGCGACAAACTGCTGCCCGTCGCGCAGAACCTCGACCTGATGCTTAGCGCCGTCGATCTTGAATTCTGGCGTGGCACTCTTGTCGCCCGGCTCAGTGGCTCGAAATAGGAATAGGCATTTTGGCGCTTTACCGGTACGGCGTGGTGCTTGTGCAGCGGCGTGCACAACCTCGGTCAGCCGAGTGAACAGCCTCTCGCTGACTGCCTCGATTGGCGCGTCGATATCAATAGCGACGAGATCGTTGCCGCACAGAATGCCAGTGCGGACGTGGTCAGGATATTGGCGAAGATACCCATCTACCTGGCCCGTGGTAATACGCTTCTTCGCCCAGCCAGGAATACGCGGACCCTTATCCTTCACAGGGATGTGGGGATAGCCGTTCTCGCAGAGTGTGCGCCGAAGGTCGGCGATATCGTTTTTGTCGGTGTTGTTAGCTGCGAGTGCGGTCATTGGTGCGATGGCCCGTCAATGAGAGTTGAGAAATGGTTGCTGCTGCGATGTCTGCGACGATGGCTTGAGAGAATGAGCAGGTACGTCCGCGCTCGGAGTTCTGGCCGAATGCGCGATACGTGCCGTCATCAGCCCGCGAGACGCGGATTCCGAATAGTTTGGCGCCGTCGATTAATTCGACATCGACGTACGCAATCGTCGACGAGCCAGGCGGTGCCGGGCGGATATCAATTATTCTCAAGTGGAAAATCCCCCTATTGGGGTTGCGGCTGTGCCGCTGCGTACCTCGGCTTGCGCCGATCGAGCGTCAGGCGGCTTGGGTGCCGCTCTTTGAATTGTCGTTGGCGCCACGCGCAACGATGCGGTCAGCGATCCACTGATTCACTTCCTGACGGACGAAGGCGACGCGGCGGTCCCCGAGCGGGACGGCCGCAGGAAAGCGGCCCTCCGCGCGGTAGCGGTTGAGCATCGTGCGGCTCAACGAAGTGAGCGCACATGCGTGCTTCATCGAGACGAGCATGGGCTCGTCGACGGACGGATTTAGAGTGTGCATGGTGTGTGGAGTTTTCGGTTAGCGTTGCCGCTGAGCGGCTGCATTACCTCGGCTGAGAGCCGATGACGGGCTAGGTGCCCGTCAGGCAGTCACGTGAGCGCCCACGAATCGCACAACGTCGCCATAATGAGCATTATACACCTTTCGGGCAATATGGCCATAGAGAAACCGCATATGGAGTAAATTTATTTCCTACCCACCAGATCTTGCGCGAGGGCCGCGCGTGCAGGCTAGCTTGCAGGTGAGCCGGCCCCGGGCGGCGCCTGATCAAAGCGGGGAGAGAAAGCGGGGAAAGCCTTTTTTAAATTTGAAAAAGCGCTTTGAAATCAAAGGCTTAATGCACAGTAAATGGCTCCCCGGGCTGGATTCGAACCAGCGACCATCCGATTAACAGTCGGATGCTCTACCGCTGAGCTACCGAGGAAAGGGCGAACCAGTCGTTCGCGCGCGGCTGCGTATAACAAAGCCGCTTGCGCTTGCAAAGGACGAATTCGCGATCTTGCACAATGCGCCGAGGAAGGGCCGCCGCCCCTCCCCTGGCTCAAGTCAGGTCAAACTATTCGGCGACGAAGGACGTGGTCTTGGTTCCGGAATCGTACCGCAGCCGAAGCGCGGTGATCTTGCAGAGGTTGACGTTCTTCCAGAGCACGGACTCGTCATAGTTCTGCCAGTCGACGCGGATGTTCCAGACACATCCCTCGTCGTCCTCCTCGAACTCGACATAGGTGCTCGCCTGGTTCTGCAAAACCTTGTCGAGTTCGTTCTCCCATTCGTCCAGGCCGTCGTCCGGTGCGTTGAAGCCCAGGAATTTGATGGCATAGCCGGTCTCGTTGACGACGGTGACGTTGCGGGCGTCGGCCGCGAACGACGGCGCAGCGGCGATCGCAAGACCGATCGCGATCAGTCCGGACAGAAAATACTTCATGTGAAATTCCCCCGATCGAAAGAGGCTCCGGTGCCTGACGTCGATCCGCGCAGGCACCGCGGCAACAAATGGCGTTGCCTCGAAGAATTCACCCGGAGCGCGATCGAGTGGTTCAACACGCGATCGATCGACGCTCCGGAGCGTGCGCGACGCGAGACGCGCACGGGCAGTTCATATCGATTCGAATTCTCCGCAGCAATGAACCGGCGTTCATAGATCGGCGGTGTTTGTTTTCTCCGGCACGGGCGCCGGCACTGCGGCGCCGTTGCTCTTTCCCGTCACGGCGCCGACCAGCGCTTTCACGGGATCCTCGCCCGGCGCAAACCCGCTCTGGCGCAGGATCTCGTCGATCATCGGACGCAGCGCGTGCACCTTGAGGAGCTCGCCCGCAAGCCCTTCGCCGAAGCCGACATTGCCGCCGCCGGTGCCATTGCCGCCGAACGCGCCGCCGGTGTGCAGGATGCGGACGTCCTTGAGATTTCCGATCGGCTTCACCATCTCGGCTAGCGCCGAGGGCATGGTCTCGATCCGCTTCTTGGCGAGCTCGAAGTCGATGACGTTGGCACCGAGCTTGTTCTGCGCCTCGTTCTTGAGCGTGATGATTGCGGCCTCGGCCTCGCCGATGTTCCTGACACCGACAGCCTTAATTTTGTTGGACTCGGCTTCCGCCGTGGCCAGCGTCTTGACGGCCTCGGCGCGATCGAGCGAAGCCCTCTTCTCGGCTTCGGCGGCGACGATCAACTCGGTCGACTTGCGCTCGGCCTCGGTGCGCGCGGCGAGCACCTGGGTGAGACGGGCACGGTCGGCGACCTCGACCGCGCGGGCGGTCACGACCTTTTCCTCCGCGGAGACGGCGAGCGCCTCGGCGGTCTTGGCGTCGGCGACGGCTTCCGAGGTCTGCTTGCTCTTGGCCGCGATCTGGATCTCGTTCTCCTGCGTGGCGATCTGGATTTCGCGCTGGGCGTCGGTCTTGCGCTTGTTGATCGCCAGATCCGACTCGATGACCGCGGTTTCCTTGACCTGCTTGGCGCCGGCCTCCTTCTCGGCAACGGCGCGGTCGGTATCAATGCGGGCGTTCTCCTCGGTCAGGCGCGCCGTCTGGGTCGCAGTCGCGACTTCAGCGCGGGTGCTCGCGGTCTTGTTCGCGATGTCGCGCTCCTGGGAGAGCTCGGCCTCCTTCTTGGTGCGCTCGATGGTCAGGGTCTGCTGCCGCGCCTCGAGATCCTTTTGCGCAATCGCCACCTCGTTGTCGCGCACGATCGAGTTGCGGTCGCGCCGGCGCGTCTCGGTAACGGTCTTCAGCTGGGTCAGACCTTCGGCGTCGAAGAAGTTCTCCGGGTTGAAGAATTTGACGTCGGTCTGGTCGAGCTTGGTCAGCGACACCGATTCAAGCTCGAGACCGTTGGATTTCACGTCCGATTCCACTGTCGCCTGCACATGCTTGACGAAGTCGCTGCGCTTCTCCTGCAACTCCAGGATGGACATGGTGGCCGCCACTGAACGCAGGCCGTCGACGAATTTTGCCTCGACCTGGTTACGCAGGGCTTCGGCGTCATTCGTCAGCGCGCCCAGCGTCTGGCTCGCGAGCGCAATGCTCTCATCGTCAGGACGAACGCGCACGTAGAACTCGGCGACGATGTCGACGCGCAGGCGGTCCTTGGTGATCAGGGACTCCCGCTCCTTGCGTTCGACGGTGAGCCGCAGCGTCTTCAAATTGACGCTGGCATAGGAGTGAAAGATCGGCAGGATCATGGCGCCGCCGTCGAGCACGACCTTCTTGCCGCCGAGGCCGGTGCGCACGAAGGCCTCGTCGCGGGTGGCGCGCTTATAGAGGATGGTGAAGACGATCCCGAGGACGACGATCAGCGCGACGCCGATCACGGCCGGGACTGCGATGTCGAACATGACTTTCTCCAATAAATGGCTTGTCAGCTGCTTAGAGTGGGCTTGGAAGGTTTCAGTTCATCGTCGGCCTTCACCGCCACGAAGCGGGTGCCGGCGCGATCGACCAGCAGGACCATAGTTCCCTGCGGCAGGGGCGATGATGACGGTGCGGCGACCGCCCAGACGAAATGGCGGTTGCCGTGGATGTCGGCGACGCTGACGCGGCCGGGCGGCCCCTGATCGAGCGGGCCGATCACGACCTCGCCGACGCGGCCGACGAGATCGCCGAGGCCGACGGCATAGCTTTCATCCTTGGGAATGACCCGCGCGATGCCCCTGCTTGCGGCGCGGACCAGCGGAATCGAGACGGCGACCGCTCCGACCGAGGCGAGCGTTGCCGGCAAGGGACCGGCCACCATCCGCGCAATGTCCTGGATCAGGAAGCCGGTGATGGAGAACGCGCCGAGCAGCAGCAGCAGGAAGATTAGGAGCGGCACGCCGCCGACATTGATCCAGGAGATGGCGTTGATCACGCCATTGTCGCTGGGGTTACCGAAATCGATGTTGGTGCCGAGCATCTCGCTCAGCGAGGCCCCGACCAGCATCGAGACCACCTCGATCGAGCCGACGATGAGGATCATGGCCGCCGCGATCGCGAACGGCCTGACCTCCGGCGACATCACGTGTTCGAGCAGAGCGCTCATGACACATTACTCAGGAGCGCGACTTCAATCGCGCCAGCCTCGCTGCAATTTCCTTGTCGCGATGCAACGTACTGAGCTCGTCGATGTCGCTTGAGTACGGGATGGAGGCCGGAACGCCGGTGGCGCGCGCCACCGCCCTGCCCGCGCGCAGCGCCTTTGCCGCCGCCGAGGCGCCGCCCGGTTTCCGAGGCGACGTCGAGGCCTGATGGCTTGCCTGAGCCTCGCTCTTTTCGAGATCGGCGCGGCGTTGCTCGGCATCCTGGAGCGCTGACAGCACGGCGCGCAGCGACGTCACGCACTGCTCGATCTTCTCGTTGTTCTCATCAATGGCGCGGGAGAGCACCTCGAACTGCGCCTCGAGGTCCATCTGCCGCGCGATGCCGGCGCGTGCGAGATCGTCCCGGCTATCAGCAATCGCACCTTCGATCTTGGGCGCAAGATCGGTCATCTCGCGTTCGATCTCGGTGCGGCGCGCGTTGAGACGGTATTCCTCGGCGCGCGCGGCCGCGAGCGCATCGCGCGCTTCGCTCTCCGCGCGCTCGATCTCGCGGATGGCTTGGCCAACCACGTTTAGCTTGTTCTTCCCCTCCGCCTGCTCGATCGCGTCATAGGCGATCCCGGCGATCAGGCGCCCGACCCGGGACAGGAAGTTGTCGGGGGCGGCAGCGATGGTATCCATAGCGTTCTCCTCCTCTGGCAGATTGTTCGGCGTGACGCCGTAGTGAACTTCGAAGCCGTCGTCGGTGCGGATGAGGTGCGCGGGCGCGCTCTGCCCCCAACCCTCGGCATAGCCGGCATAGTCGAAGGGCACGCTGAAGCGCCCCTGCACGGTTGCAATCGAAATGGTGGCGGGGCCCTTGATCTTGGCGAGCTTGTCGTCCAGCGGCAGGCGGCGGCCCTGCGCGGCACGATAATCGGCGCGGTCGCGCAGGCCCAGCGTCACCAGCCGCGACGGCAGTGCGGTTTCTTTCCGGATCGGCTCATAGGCATGGGCATGGAGCAGGACGACATTGGAGCCGACGTTATGGCTCCGCGCCACCTCGTCCAGGATCTCCATCATGCGGTCATAGGCCCTGAACGTCGCCTCCATGGCGGCCTTGGCGGCCGGGTCAGGAGCAAGCCTGTAACGCAGCGCGGATGGCGCGTTTCGGGACGACGGGCTCATGGAAAGCACTAAAGCACCATTTTGGTGCTTTAGGAAGAGGAGGTGCGATCACGTTCCACTGATCCTTGGGCACTCTATGGATTGGTCGCTGGCTGCCATTGGTGCGTTCAAGGCTGCGGATCACTCCTAGATCACCGCCGATCAAGACTTCTTGCACGCGCGGGTTGCAATTTAAGACGAAGTGGAGGGAGCGTTTGGCAACTGCCACTCTCGTGTCCCGGACGCGCTGCAACGTGAAACGTTGCGGCGCAGAGCCGGGACCCAGAAAGCCGCACCTTAGCTGTGACATGGGCCCCGGCTCTGCAGCGCATCACTTCGTGCTGCGCAGCGTCCGGGGCACGAGAGTGAAGGCGGTCCCGGATATGGCTTCGCTCGTCCGGGCTGCGAAAGCCGAGCTCACGGCCGCCGGCACACCAGGTCGATCTCGATCAGCGCATCATAGGCGAGCCCGGTGACGCCGACACACGTGCGAGCCGGCAAACGATCCGGTGCGAAGAAGCTGCGATAGGTCTCGTTCATTGAGGCGTAGTCTTCCTTGAAACGCGTCAGATAGATCCGCGTCATCACGACGTGCTCGAGGCCGAGATCGAGGCCGGCGAGCACCACGTTCAAATTCTCCATCACGGCCCGCGTCTGCGCCTCTATGCCGTCGGGCAGCACACCCGGCGCCTGCGGTGTGTCCGGCATCTGGCCGGTGACGAAGACAAACCCGTCGGTCTCGACGGCGTGGCTGAAGGGCGCGACCGGCTTCGGTCCGCCGCTGATCATGTGGAATTTCACTTGGGATGTCCTTGTTAAGTCGCGTCCTGAAACAGGCGCTTGCTGAGGATGGCGTGCACGCCCCAATTGCCGTCGACGACCTGAGTGACGCCAAAATCGACGGCGGCCGACATCAGCGCGATCGCCTCGTCCTCACTGAGGCCCTTCACGTTCATCAGGAAGCGCCGCATTTTCCGGAACGCATCCTTCATGGCGAGGTCGAGCGAGGATTTTGTGTAGACTTCGCTTTGGCCCTGCGCGCCGAACTCGGCGAGATAGTTGGGATGGCTGAAGCCGGTCAGCACCCAGTCGGTCTCGGTCTCGATCAGGGGATAAGAGAGATCGGCAAAGGGCCGGCCTGCAAGATCGGCCTTCTTGTGCAGGATCACCTCGAATGTCCCTGTCATCGAGCATTCGATCGCCGTGCCGCTGAGTTCGCCGTCGCCTTGCGTGGCGTGGGAATCGCCGACCGACAGCAGCGCGCCGGGCACCGAAACCGGAAGATAGACGGTAGACCCCTTCCCCAGCCGCCAATTGTCGAGGTTGCCGCCGAAATAGGACGGCGGCACGGAGTCGACGAAATCGACCTCGCGCGGCGCCACCGCGATCACGCCGAAATGTGGCCTCAGGGGAATGCGAATGCCATCGAGTACGGCATGCCGGCGCTTCACCGTGGCCGGCGCGACGGGGACGCCGGGATAGTCGTAGGTGGCGTGCACGACGCCGAAGGGGTCGGTCTGCGGCTCCCAGCGATAGGAATAAAGCGCCCGGGCGTGCGGCTCCTCTGGATCGTCGAAGATCTCGTAGATGGTGACGACCTCGCGCGGCATGGGACCGCCGAGAAACTCGTTGTAGTGATAGCCCCACCAGGCCGCGACCGAGGAGCCGAACACGCGGCCGGCATGGTTCGGATTGCGGCTCGCGCGCGGCACGATGTCGAGGATGCGCACCTCCAGCACGTCGCCGGGCTGGGCATCCTTCACCGCGACCGGCCCCGTGCAGATGTGCACGCCAAATCCTTCGCCGGCGCCGCGGCCGAACACACTCGCGTCCATCGGACCAGCGCCGCGACGATCGACGTTCTTCTTGTCCCGTGTCCAGCCGAACACGCTTTCAGCACCGGCATCGCCCGCGATCATCATCTCGGGCGCGTCGGAGGCGTGCTGCGTCAGCGTCTCGATGGTGATGGTGTCGCCGGAGGCGATCTCGATTTGCGGCGATAGCGAGCGGCTGAAATAACCCCAATGGACGCGGCTGGCCTCGACCGGGAGATGGTGATGCCTGCGTTCCGTGGTCGTCCGCTCCTCGGTGCCGGCACACGCAACGGTGCTGCGTGCTTCGACGCTCGAATGCACGCGGAGCTGCGCCAGCGCCTCCTGCGGCCAGCCGCGCTGGCCGGCAATGCCGTGCTGCAAGGTCGCCCGCTCCGCCTCCTGCTGGCGAAACTCGCGGGGCGGCAGGCCGAAGCGATGACGGAAGGCGCGGCTGAAATGTGCGGAATCGCTAAAGCCGTAGGCGTAGGCGATCTCCGAGATCGAACGAATCGCCTCGGTCGGATTGGACAGATCGGCCCAGGCACGCTGGAGGCGGCGCTCCCGGACGTAATGGGTGAAATTGTCGCCGACCGTCTCGAACAGTTTTTGCAGGTAGCGCTCGGAAATCCCCTCGGCCTGCGCGACGCGCGCCGGCGCCAGTTCGGGATCGTCGAGCCGCCGCTCGATGGTCTGGCAGATCCGATGCAGGAGCGCTGCCTGCGTCGCACTCGATCCGGCATCGGACGTCGAGGCCGCCAGTTGATGCGCGAGCGTCAGGAGCAGATCAACGAGCGACTGCGCGACCGAATTCCATTCGGCATCGCTCAGCGTGTCGAGCGTGCGCGCGGTCGCATCCAGCAGACGCGAGAACACATCGGCAAAGCCGCTTGGTGGAACCACGCGGGGCTCGCCGAGCCGCGGCCTGCCCGAGAGGCGTCCGTGCAGCGCTTCCGAGGTCACCGACAGCACGATGGCCCGCATGTCACGCTGGAACACGATGCTCCAGTCCCCGCTCCGCGGCAGCAGCACGAGATGGCCGACCGGAACGATGCGGTGGCCGCCGGCGCTCTTCAGCACCATGCCGTCCTCGACCGGGATCAGCGCGATCGGAATATCTTCGTTGGATTGCGAGAGCGGACCGATGGTCTGCGCGGCCGCGGCGATCCGCGTCAGCGCGACACCCGCGGCATTGCGATGCGATGCGGTTGCGTGTCCGTCAAAGAAGGAATGACCGGTCGCCGGTTGCAGGCCGACCGCCGCCAGCACGTCCCGCCAGGCTTCGGGGCGGTCGTCTTGCGCGTAGGACTCGCTCGTGAACGGCCGGAAGCTCATCGGATCAACCCAGGTTGCAGTTGATCGAAGCAACCTCTGTGCCAGACGAACGCGGTCATCCGTCGCAGCAACGGGCCGCAAATGACGTTCTTTGGTCACACGTTCATCCGGGAAATGGACTTTCCTTCAGAGTGTTAGAGCCCAATTGCCGCATCAAGCACGCTGCGTAGCCCGGATGGAGCGAAGCGCAATCCGGGACAGCGTCGATGGCGGCCCGATTCCCGGATTACGCTTCGCTCCATCCGGGCTACCCCCATCAATCGCACCGAAAGATGTTCTTGCGGATCGTGCCGTGGACGCCCCAATTGGCGTCGACGACCTGAGTGACGCCGAAATCGGCGCCGACCGACAGCAGCGAGATCGCCTCGTCCTCGCTGAGACCGTGCACGGTCATCAGGAACCGCCGGAGTTTTCTGAACGCATCGCGCATCGCACGGTCGAGGCTCGAGTGATTGGCAATCTCGGTTTGTGCGTCGGCGCCGAGCGCGGCGAGATAGTTCGGATAGGTGAAGCCGTAGAACGACCAAGCGTGATCGGTCTCCAGCATCGGATGGTCGAGGCCCTCCAGATTGGTGCCGGCCAGATCAGCCTTCTTGTGCAGGATGAACTCGAAATCGCCGGTGAGCGAGGTCTCGATTGCGGTGCCGCCGAGCTCGCTGTCGCCTTGCGCGGCGTGGGGATCGCCGACCGAGAAATAGGCGCCGGGGACTGCGACTGGATAGAACATCCGCGCGCCCTTGCCGATGCGCCAGTCGTCGATGTTGCCGCCGGTGTAGCTCGGCGGGATCGAGCTGACGAAATCGGCTTCCGACGGCGCGAGGCCCATGGTGCCGAAATGCAATCGCGCGGGCACCTTCACGCTCGCCAGGATGTTCTCGCGTTTTTTGATGGTGGCGTGATCGACGCGGACGCCGGGATAGTCGATGGTCGGATGCACGATGCCGTCGGGGTCGGTCTGCGGCGTCCAGACGTAGTTGTAGACCGCTTTCGCATGGGGCTCGCCCGAGGTGTCGAGTTCGAAGATGGTGACGACCTCCCGCGGCTTCGGCTCCTCGATCAAATCGTGATAGTGAAAGCCCCAATTGGCGGCGACGTTGGAGCCGAAGCAGCGGCCGGCGTGGCAGGCGCTGCAGCTCGGCCGCGGCCTGATATCGAGGATGCGCACTTCCAGGATATCGCCGGGCTCGGCACCTTCAATCGCGACGGGACCAGTGAGGAGATGCACGCCGATCCCCTCGCCTGCGCCGCGGATGAACGGACCTTCGGTCGGGCCCGAGCCGCGGCGCGCCACCGCCTTGTGCTCGCGCGTCCACTGGAACACGCTCTCGGCACCGGGATCGCCCTGGATCATGCGCTCGTAATCGTCATTGGCATGATGGGTCAGCGTCTCGATGGTGGCGCGGTCTCCCGAGCGCAGCGTCAGGGCCGGCGTGACCTTCTTGGAGAAATAGCCCCAGTGGACGGTCTTCGGCGAAACCGGCAGCGTGAAATGCTTCATGAGATGGCCTCTTCGGGAGTCTTGAATCTTACGAAGGCAGCGCTCATCGCACTGCCTCCGGAGTCTTGTCGGCTTCCATCACGCTGAGGAAACGCGCCGTCAGCGGATTGCGGGGATTGGTGAGCACCTCGTGCGCCGGCCCCTCCTCGATGATCGCGCCGCCGCTCAGGAAAGCGACGCGATCGGCGACTTCATCGGCAAAGCGGATCTGGTGCGTCGAGATGATCATGGTGAGGCCGTCGTCGATGGCGAGCCGCCGGATCACTTCAAGCACCTCGTTGACGAGCTCGGGATCGAGCGCCGAGGTCGGCTCGTCCAAAAGCAGCACGCTTGGATTGGGTGCCAGCGCGCGGGCGATGGCGACACGCTGCTGCTGACCGCCGGAGAGATGTCGCGGCAGCGCGTCGGCGCGATGCGAGAGACCGACACGGTCGAGCAGCTCGGTGGCGCGACGGTCGGCGTCGATGCGGGTCATACCGTGGACCCAGCGCAAAGGCCCGGCGATGTTTTCGCGTGCCGACAGATGGGCGAACAAATTGAACTGCTGGAACACCATGCCGACACCGACGGTTGCCCGCTCGTTGGCGATGGCCCGGGGTGACAGCAACTTGCCGTCGTCGTCAAAGCCGAGACGGCGGCCGCCGACGCGCACGGTGCCTCCGTCCCAGCTTTCGAGATGGTTGATGCAGCGGAGCAGCGTGCTCTTGCCCGAGCCGCTGGGGCCGAGCAGCGCGACCACTTCGCCGACGCGAACGGTCAGATCGAGGCCGCCGAGCACCTTTTGCGTGCCGTAGCTCTTGGTGAGGTCCTTGGTCTCGACCGCGATGTTGTTGCGCGCGATCGTCGCGGAACGCCGCGTGCGCTCCTCTCTGGTCAGAGCGAGCGGCGGCGTGTCGGTCAGCTCTGCCTGCACGGGTTCGGGATCGGCGACGGTCGCCTCCGCAAGCTCCAGCTTGGTGCCGAGATCGACGCGACGCCACGGCAGGTAATCGGCGAGTTTGCGCTTCCGTCCCTTGGCGCGGTCGAGATCGAGCAGCCATTCGACGAACAATTGGATGACGCTGATGGCAAAGGTCAGCACGAGGTACAAGAGGCCAGAGGCGAAGAAGATCGAGAAGAAGTCGAAGGTCGAGGACGCCAATTGGGTCGAGCGCAAGGTCAGCTCCTGGACCGCGACGACGGACGCCAGCGAGGAATTCTTCAGCGCACTGACGGCCTCGTTGCCGAAGGCCGGGATCATGGTGCGGATCGCCTGCGGCGCGATCACCCGCCACATCAGGATCCGCGGCGTCATGCCGAGCGCCTGGCCGGCCGTCACCTGCCCGCGGTCGACGCCGAGCACGCCGGCGCGCAGCATCTCCGCGATGAACGGCGCCTCGTTGCAGGCGAGCGCGAGGCCGGCCGCCAGCACCGCCGGCAGCTTGATGCCGATATGCGGCAACGCATCGTAGGCGAACACCATCTGCAGAATCAGCGGCGTGCCGCGGAAGATCACGGTGTAGGCCCTGGCGATCGCCGCCAGGAGCCAGAAGCGCGAGAGCTGCATGCCGGCGAGGATCAATCCGAGGATCAATCCGCCGCCGAGCCCGAGGGCGGTCACCTCGAGGGTGAGTTCGATGCCCTCGAGCAGATACGGCATGCTCAGGTAATGGAGAAACAGCGACATCAGTCAGCCGTCAGAATGTCCGGTTCCTTGAAGTTGTTCACATCGAGCCCGTGCTTCTTCAGAAGCTCCATATGCGTGCCGGCCTTCTGCACCTCGATCAGTGCGGCCAGCACGGCGTCGCGGAATTTCGGCTTGTCCTTCGGGACGGCGATGCCGACCGAATACGGGATCGTCACCGCGACCGCCTTCTCCAGCTTGTCCGGATAGGCCTTCACCGCACTGTCGACGGTATTGACGTCGTTGATGTAGGTGTCGGCGCGGCCGGCCAGGATCGCCTGGATGCAGTTGGCGTTGTTGTCGTAGAGCTGGATTGTCGGCTCGGCCTTGCCGGCCTTCTTGCATTCCGGGATCAGGGCCTGGATCAGGGGCACCTCGACATAGCCGGTGTTTTCGGCGGCCGCCGTGCCGCACATCGACATGTTGATGCCGTTGATGCCCTTCGGATTGCCCTTGGCGACCAGCACGCCGTCGAACACTTTCGAGTAGGTGATGAAGTCGGCGGCCTTGGCGCGCTCCTTGGTGGCATAGATGTCGGAGATGACGATGTCCGCCTGGCCGGCAGCGAGTGTTGTGAGGAGTGCTGCGAACGTCACCGGCTTGTAGGTCAGCTTGAAGCCGAGGCATTCGCCGATGGCTTCGCCAAGATCAATGTCGAAGCCGATATATTTGCTGGGATCCTTCGGGTCGATCGTTTCATAGCCCGGCGTGTGCGGGTTGATGGCGTTGACGAGGGTCTTGCCCTTCCAGTCCGGATATTTCTCCTGGAGTGCGGCGCAGGCGGCGGGTGCGGCGGCCTGCGCGCTCAGCGGTGCCGCGGCGACGAAGCCGAAAGCGATGGTTGCGCCGAGCGCGACCTTGCGCCATGGCAATGATGCGCGTGCGATCCCCCGTGCATGGGGCAATACCCGTGTCTCCATCTCCAGCTCCTTCGAATTGTCATGGCACTGGCCATGTTCCAGATCTCGGGAACGAGCCTAGGTGGAGTGCGGACGGGAAAGCTTGTCCGCGGGCGTACAAAAAATTGGATGAATGGGGCCCGAGAATTGGGCAGCCCGCTGCACAAAAACTGCTCGTGTGTCAGGTGTCCTGCGGCACGCAATTCCGAATTCGGGAAAACCAAATGATCTCGCACGACGCAATAATCTGCACGGTCGGAGAATCAATCAGTCAGGATATTTGACAGAGATATGACGTTCGCTGACGGAAATGAGGCGCGGGGCAGACGCATCTGTGGACGACATCCACAGCATCTCACCGCTTTCCACAGCCTGTCCGCAGCATATCCACAGGCCGACTATGCCGGATTCGCGAGGCCGCACGAGCCACTTGCTGCGCACAAACCCACAGGGCGGCTATGTCAGCCGCCGGCCTGGTCGAAGACGGTGCGGCAAGCCTCGCTCAAGCTTGACCGGTTACGGCGCAGACACGCCGTGACGGCGCGGACGTTGGGGATCTCGCCGGCGCAGAGCCGGTAGACGTCGGGGGTGCAGGCCCGGCGCTGCTCCGCCGTTCCCTGCTGCGCCTGAGCGACGGTGGCGAACAGCACCAGGAACAGCCCGACCGTCGAGGCGCGGCGCGCCCGGCTCTTCGCACCTGCAAACCGTAAGAACCTTGCCTTCATGACCAAGTCTCCCGTCCGCCTTGCCCCGCCCTTCGCTGGCCGGTGTCGTGGCGAGGGGTAGGAGAAATAAATCGCGGGGGATGTGATCTCTTTCACACTGAGGCCGGACGGGAGGAACGTACGGTTCCGCGGGGATTTTAAGGAATCGCTAACCAATCGGAGCCCGATCGCCGGGTCGCTAAAATGCGAACGATCGGCTCAATCGGGTGACAAACCGGCTTTGCGACATTGCGCCATCCGCGTTCTGCGAGGGTGCGATGAGCGAAGCCGAATTCAACTTGCTGCTGGATGCCGTCCGGGACGCCATGGTCTATCAAGATTTCGCGCCCGAGCCGGAGGAGGAATTCGTGCCCCGCTCGTGGTCGTACGTCGCAACGCCCAAAGCCGCCAATGACAATGAGGGCGCCTGGCCCCTTCTGCCGTTTCCGGACGGCTGGTACGCGGCCGGTTGAGGCCACTTTCAACGTCAACCGATGCGCCCGCTCCCGCGGGCGTTTTGCTATCGGCCATACGCCGGAACGGCGCGGCGCCGATCAGGTCTTGACCCGCTCCTCGCCGTCCTGCGGCACCCGGTCGGGTGCGGCCGGCGGAAAGATGCTGTCATAGATCGCACGGGCCTCGCGAATGAGGCGAGCCCGCTCCAGCTCGGATTTCGGGACAAATCGGACGACGTCGCTCACGTGCTCTCCAGCTCCAGGGGTTCGTGACGCATCACTTCGCAGATGCGAAGTCTATGCCATCGGGCCTGAATCGCTGGTGTCCGCCAAGCCCCGGGCAAACCCGGTGTGCACGGCCTAGCAGGCCTCAATCGCGTGCTCCGCGGAACGCGCGGTGAGCAAAATTTATGATGAAATATCAGGAGGTTGTTATGGAGGCCACGACCAGAATTGAACTGGTGTACACGGTTTTGCAGACCGTTGCGTAACCACTCCGCCACGTGGCCCCGTAAGGGCGGAGCAATATAGGGGATCAATGGCTTAGGCAACCCCGACCGGGCGTTTACGCCTTGCACCCGCCCGGGCCGGCGAGATATTTCGCAAGAATCGCATCGGTCGGGCCGGCCGCGGTGATCCGCCCTTCCTCGAGCAGGATCGCGCGGTTACAGGTGCTCTGGATCAGCTCGATGTCGTGGGAGGCCAGCACCAGGATGCCGGCACGGGCCACGATCTCGTCGAGCCGCTGCCGCGCCTTCCGGCGGAATTGCTGGTCGCCGACGCCGATCCATTCGTCGAGCAGCACGATCTCGCCTTCCACGGCGGTTGCGACCGCGAAGATCAGCCGCAGCATCATGCCGCTGGAATAGGTCCGCAGCGGCAGGTCGAGCCGGTCACCGAGCTCGGTGAACTCGGCGATCTCCGCCCGCCGCGCATCGATCTCGGAGCGCCGTGCGCCGATCACGAGACCGCGGCGCACGATGTTCTCGTAACCTGTCGCTTCCTCGTCGAAGCCGGCCGACAGGTCGAACAGCGACAGGCAGCGGCCGAGCACGTCCACGCTGCCCGCGGTCGGATGATAGATGCCGGCGAGAACCCGCAGCAGCGTGGTCTTGCCTGCGCCGTTGGCGCCGATGATGGCGACGCGGTCACCGGCGCGGATGTCGAGACTGACGTCGTTGAGCGCGGAGACGATGTGCGGCACCGCCGACGTCCGGCGCAGCGTCACCGCGCTGACGAAGCGGCTGCGCAGCGAACGGTCGCGGAACGACAGGACCGGAAATTTGACCGAAACGTTGCGAAGCACGATGTGGGCAGCAAGGCTCATGCGCGCCTCACAGCCAATACGCCACGCGGTGGCGGTATTTCGCGTAGCAGCCGAAGGCGATGACGGCTACGACGATCGCATAGATCGCCCCGAGCAGCCATTGCTCCGGATCGGTCGGCTGCGACAGCAACGGCCTGCGCACGAGGTCGAGCAGCGTCGCGAACGGATTGGCGCGGATCAGCCAGTAGAACGCGGTGCCGCGCAGGGCGTCCTCGGTCCAGATGATCGGCGTCAGGAAGAAGATGAATTGCAGGCCGCTGACGATCGCCGTGCCGATATCGCGAAAGCGCGCGCAGAGCATGCCGAGCGCGACCGAACCGCCGAGCAGAACGATGAGCAGGATCGCAAAGCCGGGCACCGCGAGCAGCATGCTCCCATGCAGCGGCCAGGGCATCACGATGTAGAGCAGCACGACGATCACCAGATGATGCGCGAAGATGAGCACGTTGCGCGCGATCATCTGGAGCACATGCACGATCAGCGGCGCCGGCACGGCCTTGATCAGGTGGCCCGACGCCACGAAGATGCTGGAGCCTTCCTGGAGCGTCGTCGCGATCAAGGTCCAGACGATCAAGCCGACGGCGAAGGGCGGCAGGAACCCCGCGATGTCCTGCTTGAACAGTGCGGCGTAGACCGTGCCGACACTTGCGATCGTCGCGGCGAGCGTCAGCGTGATCCAGAGCGGGCCGATCACGGTGCGCCGGTAGCGCAGCGAAATGTCCATCAGCGCGAGCGTGCCCCATCGATCGGGCCGCGCCGCCTGTGCAAGGATTTCCTTCGCCGCGGCCTGAATTCGACTGCCCCTTCCGCTTCCGGCTTTCCGATTCTGCGAAGATAACAGTTCGCGGCCCATCGGCCGATCGTCTCTACCCGCCCGTCTCGCGCGGGGCAATCAACCGTACGGAGGATTTAAGCGCGAGTCAGCTGCGCTTGCTGCGCCGGACACCGCGCCGGCGGTCCTTGACCGGCGGTTTTGGCGCCAATTCCGGCATTTCGGCCTGAACCTCGCGGTAGCGCGTCAACATCCGTTCAAAACTGGCATTGAGCGTCTCGGCGATATCGGGGCGCTTCTCAAGACTGGCCAGGATGGTCGCGGCCGCCTCGATGGTCGACAGCCCGTCTTTCCGCGGCTCCTTGCGCAGGCGTCCGTATCGGGAGGGATGCGCCGGGTTGAGGATCACGCGCTGGCATTTGAGCATCCAGGGATTGCGCCACCACAGCGCCTTGGCCTGGCTCCAGGTGCCGTCGAGCAGCACCACGCCTTCGAGCTTGCCGAGGATCGAGCGCTGGTTCTCCGCGACTTCGCCCTTGCGGTTGAGCGCCAGGATCTCGCCCTCGGCCTCCAGATCGGCCGCGCGCGCCGAGCCAAGATAGAGCACGGCCCAGTGCGAGGCGTTCTCGACCGGCCGCGCCAGCGCCTTGGACAGGCTCGACCAGGACAGGCCGACCCGCACCGTGGCATCGGCAAAGTGCTTCGCAAGCAGCCGGGCGGTGCCGAGCGCCCTGTCCTGCTCCTGCGGATGCTGGAGGATCAGGAGCGAGAGCCGGTTCTTGATGGGCGTGACACTGTCGCAGATGCACAGCGGCATCGGCTTCTGGCAGTGCGGGCATTCGGGGATCGGATCGGGCAAAGCGGCGGCGGCGACTGGGGGATTGGACATGACCGCCGCTATACGCTCGAAGCGGCGCTTCAACAACCCGGCCTTGCGTGGACTCGGCAGTGGCTGCCGCCGGATCTTCGTCGTCCTCGGCAGACAAAAAGACCGCCCGAAGGCGGTCGTTTCGCGTGCATGTCGAGAGCAATCCGACTACTTCACTAGGGAGCAATGGACACAACAACTGCTCCGGCGGCGTTCTTCCACTGGTCGTTGTCTTCACTGTCCTTACCGGCGTACCAGATCGGAATTCCGAGGCTGGTGTCATAGAACTGATCGCCGATCATGAGATTGCCCGTCGGCGGAGTACCGCCCCGGCCAGTCGCAAACGTATTGGTTGCACCCAATCGAACGCGCCCCGTGTTCGACGTGATGAAGCCCGCGTCTGGCCCGTCGACGTCGAGGTAGAGTCGGTGACCGATGACATTGCGGTTGGGATCGAGCTCGGCAGCGAACGCAAATTTGCCGAACGACACCGAGCGGTCGGCATCAACCGGAAACTGCAGGACCTGGCTGATCTGGTTGTAGATCACCGTGTACGACATCTTGGAAGGCGCGGCACACTGTACGATCGCCCCAGCAGCATGCGCCTTATCCAACGCCTTATCAATTGTGAGATCATACCACACATGCTGCGGAGGATTTAAACCGTCAGAGGCGACGGTGTAGGCCGTCGTGGTGCGGTCTTCCCGATTGGGGCCCGGATCGATCAATATCGGCGTGCCCACCGGGATGAAGTCCACGGACGAAATTTTGTCCGCGCCGATCGAAACATCAGACAGGATGGACGTAATGATGTTCTGCGGGCCGAACTGAATTTGCGGGAACGAGAACGTGGGGACGATGAATCCAATATCGACCTCACCCATCCGGTTGAGCGCGCCTACGACGCGGCCGTAGAAGAAATAATTTCCAAATGCGGCGAAATCGTCGTTGGTCGCATACGGGCTGGGCGGATTGTCGCTGTTGCGGCTCACGGCCCAGGCTCGCTTGACCATGGCGTTCAGGCCGGGGCTGTCGTTTTGATATTGAAGTGTCGGCTCGAGAAAGCATAGGCCACCCGTAAACTGAGACACACGCGTGTCGCTCCAGCCGAACACCTCGCCATTGGGACCGAAGATCACAACGCCGTTGCCGCGAACCGCCATCTTCACGCGATAGGTCGTCGTGCCGTCGTTCTTCATCGGCACTGTCCAGCTCCCCGCGGTGACCCCGGCGAGCGGCGCACCAGCCCCGACCGCATCTCCGAAGCTGAGAGAAAACCCCGTGGGTCCGAAGTTAAAATGGAGCATTCTGGTGAGCGTGAGTGTCGTGGTGTCGGGCGAGATCGTCAATGTCATTGGGAGCCTCGTCATATCGGAGCCCCCGGACCACACGATGTCGCATCCAAGTTCGTTAACTGGAGTAGGCTGGATCGAATAGAGGTAGCCAGGCCTTTGACCGTTCTGAGCCTTGCTGACGAGATAGTGGTGATCGATCGTCGGCGGGACCTCTCCGGACTCTTTCCAATTTGCCCTACGATCGGCGCTTGCCCCTGGATCGAACCATCGGGGTACCGGGAAAATTCGTCATAAAGCGAGAGATCGACATCGAAGCCGGTTGCAGGTACGGGCATTTTGATTGCTCTTCGTTGGTAACGACCGCGTCGCACTCGCAAAAAGGCGAGTGCAAGTGCCGATCAACGGGATGGGGATTGGGAGGCGATGGTCATGAAGTGTGGTGGTCAGGCCCTAATACACGCCCCAGTTGACCGCCGAATGACGTTATCGCTCGGACTTGGTGACGTCTTGGAGGTTACGATCTTTCTACAAGGCTGCTGCGTTGCGTGACGTTCCGCGCTCGAAGGCCTTTCGTCCCGTGCGCTCTTTCGTCTTCGCAACGAGGTGTACGGCAGCTTGAGCCCGGCGTAACTTGGCTGTCGGGCTCACGGCACGGGGCGTTTGCGCATGAACGCCGTCAACACCGTCTTGAACGGAGCCGGCGTGCAGTGCTGAACCGCAAGCAACAGCGAATAGAGCAGCTTCGATCCGAAATAATAGGCCGGCTCCGCGTCCCACGGGATCACATACAGATCGTATCGGGAGGCGGGAAAATGCCGTTTGAACGCGCCGGCAGTGTTCAGCCGATAGACGGCCGGGAAGACATCCTCGCCCTTGCGGTCGTCCTGGGCCGACTGGATGATGCGGGCATGCAACTGGTCGGGGATCATCCGGTTGGCGAGTGCGATGTATCCATAGCGGTTGGGCGTTCGCGCGCAGATCCAGCCGCCCGGCTTGAGCACGCGGTCGAGTTCACCGGCGGCTCTGGCAGGATCCTGGAGATGCTCGAACACAAAATCCGATACGATCACGTCGATGGAGTGATCGGCGATCGGTAGCTCTCCATCGGGTGTGATCACGAACGCCCGATCCAGCGCCTTGTTGGTCGTGACAGCCGGGTCGACATCCACCCCGACGAGCTCGCGCACCCGTCCCTTCAACGACCGCAGACTGCGCCGGTAGGCGACCGAATCCTCGCTCTGGCCGGCGCCTCGTCCGGCGCCAAAGTCCAGCACGATGGAATCCTGGCCAACCAAGGCCCCGACCCGCTGCCAGAACTGAACCGTGCCATCAACCCGAGAGAATCCACCCGCCGCAATCTCCGGGAAAAAGTGCGATCCGACCGTATTAGCCATTTGGCCAATCACTCCAAGACACCACGAGCCAGCCGATTTCCGCTCGCCCGCAAGGATTCCCAAGCACGTCACACGTTCTCGGGGCGGGATTCCGTTCGAATGCAATAGCTTCGGGCGGCGCGACGAGCGAAGGCCGCGCCCGTTCCGTTCTGTAACGAGCTTTGTTGACAGAAATGAGAAGTAACAGCCTTTATGAGAACAGATGTTAAGTTGACAACATCAAATGTTAGGGGATCGAGCCGACTGACGGTGTCGGAACGTGCGCGATACTTGGCCTATTCCGCGGGCGCGGCGAGCGGACGGGGCTCGGAACGGCGGCGCAGGCGGTCGATCAGCAGGTAGATCACGGGCGTCGTGTAGAGCGTCAGGATCTGCGAGACGAACAGGCCGCCGATGATGGTGATGCCGAGCGGACGGCGCAGCTCCGTGCCCGGACCGGTCGCGATGACCAGCGGAATGCCGGCGAACAGCGCCGCCATGGTCGTCATCAGGATGGGGCGGAAGCGCGCCTGGCAGGCCTCGAAGATCGCCTCCGCCGAGGACAGGCCGCGCTGGCGCTCGGCATCGAGCGCGAAGTCCACCATCATGATGCCGTTCTTCTTGACGATGCCGATCAACAGGATGATGCCGACGAAGGCGATCACCGTCAGCGGCGTGTTGGTGAGCTGCAAGGCGAGCAGTGCGCCGAGCCCGGCGGACGGCAGCGTCGAGATGATCGTCAGCGGATGGGCGAGGCTCTCATAGAGCACGCCGAGCACGATATACATCGCCACCAGCGCACCGAGGATCAGCAGCGGTTGCCGGCCGCTGGTCCTGGCGAAATCGCCGGCATTGCCGTCAAAACTGCCGCGAATGCCTTCCGGCATGTGCAGCTCCTCGATCGCGCGCTGCACGTTCTGGGTCGCGGTCTGGAGCGGCACGTCCGGCATCAGGTTGAACGATACCGTGGTCGAGGGAAACCCCTGCGAATGGTAGACCGCCAGCGCAGCGAGCCCGCGCGTCGCATGCACCACGGCCGACAGCGGCACCTGCGCGTCATTGGCACCGGCGACATAGATGCGATCGAGGTTGGATGGGTCGACCTGGAATTTCGGGTCGATCTCCAGCACGGTCATATACTGGTTGCGCTGAGTGTAGATGATCCCGATCTGCCGCTGCGAAAATGCGTTGTTGAGCGCGTTGTCGATGTCCTGGACCTTGACGCCGAGCGCCGAGGCCTTCTGGCGGTCGATCGAGAGCGTGAGCTGAAGCCCGCCGGGATCGCGGTCGCTGGAAATATCCGTGATGCCCTCGACGCTCTCCATGCGCTTGGCCACGATCGGCGCCCATTTCTGGAGCAGGCTAAGGTCGGTGCTGGTCAGCGTGTACTGGTAGTCGGAATCGCTCTGCCGTCCGCCGGCGCGGACGTCCTGGGCGGCGAACATGAACAGGCGGATGCCGGGCACCGGGTACAGGGCGCGCCTGAGACGGTCGATCACGACCTGCGTCGAGACGTGGTCACGCTCCTCCGGCGGCTTCAGGCTGATGAACATGGTGCCGCGGTTCGAGGTCGCTCCCCCCGGCCCGCCTCCGCTGCCGACCGTCGAGCCGATGCCGGCCACGGCCGGATCCTGCATCACGATGTCGGCGAGCCGCTGCTGCAGGCCGAGCATGGACTGGAACGAGATGTCGGCCGAGGCGCGCGTCGCGCCGATGACGAAGCCGGAATCGTCGGTCGGGAAATAGCCCTTGGGGACCTTGATGTAGAGCGTCACCGTGAGGCCGATGGTGGCGAAGAACACCAGCAGCGTCAGCAGCGGATATTGCAGCACGGTGCGCAAGCTGCGGGCGTAAAACGTGACGACGCGTGACAGCGAGCCTTCGATCAGCCGATCGAACAGCGTCGCGGTCCCGGACGTGGTCTGCCGGATGTAATGGGCGCAGATCATCGGCGTGACCGTCAGCGACACCAGCGTCGAGACCAGGATCGCGAAGGTCAGCGTCAGCGAGAACTCGCGCAGCAGGCGGCCGACGATGCCGTCCATGAAGATCAACGGCGTGAAAGCCGCGATCAGCGATAGGCTGATCGAGACCACGGTGAACCCGATCTGCCGGGCGCCTACGAGCGCCGCCTGGAGCGGCCGCATGCCATGTTCGAGATTGCGGTACATGTTCTCGATCATGACGATGGCGTCGTCGACCACGAAGCCGACCGAGATCGCCAGCGCCATCAGCGACAGATTGTCGATCGAGAAGCCCGCGACCCACATCCCGGCACAGGTCCCGGCCAACGCCAGCGGCACGGAGATGCCGGCCGCGATCGTCGGCGTCAGCCGCCGAAGGAACACGAACACCACGACCATTACGAGGACAGCGGTTGCCAGCAGCGTCCACTGCATGTCGAGCACGCTGGCGCGGATCGTACTGGTGCGATCGACCAGCGTGGAAATATCGACACCCGCCGGGATCCATTGCTTCAGCGCCGGGATCAGCGCCTTCACCCGGTCGACGGTGTCGATGACGTTGGCGTCGCCCTGCTTGGTGATCTGGATCAGCACGGCCGGCTGCTTGTTGAACCAGGCGATCGAGCGAGCGTTGCGGACGGAGTCCTCGATGTCGGCGACGTCGGACAGCCGGACGAAATTGCCGTTCGAGCTCTTGATGATGATGTCGCGGAACTCTTTCGCCGTCCGCATCTGCTTGTTCAGCGACAGCGTCTCGCTCTGGCGCTCGCCGTTGAAGATGCCGACGGGACCAAGCGGGTTGGCGTTGATGATCGCGGTCCTGACGTCGTCGGTGGCGATGCCGGCGTTGGACAATGCGACGGGGTTGAGCTGCACGCGCACCGCCGGCTGGTCGGCGCCGCTCACCGTCACGTCACCGACACCAGGCACCTGCGAGATGCGCTGCGCGAGCACGGTATCGGCGACGTCGTAGATCGCGCTGGCCGACAGCGTCTTCGAGGTCAGCGCCAGCACGAAAACGGGCGCGCCGGCCGTGTTCGCCTTGCGGAAGCGCGGCAGCGTCGGCAGGTCGCTCGGCAGGTCGATCAGCGCCGCGTTGATCGCCGCCTGCACGTCGCGTGCGGCCTTGTCGATGTTGCGACCGATGTCGAACTGCAGCTGGATGCTGGTCGTGCCGAGCGACGACGTCGAGGTGATCTGGTTGATGCCCGCGATCTCGCCGAGCCGACGCTCCAATGGCGAGGCCACCGTCGCCGCCATGACGGACGGGTCGGCGCCCGGCCGGCTGGCCGACACGAAGATGGCGGGGAAGTCGACGTTCGGGACCGAGGCGACGGGAAGGAACTCGTAGGCGACGACACCCAGCAGGAACAACCCGATCGACAGCAGCGTGGTCGCGACCGGCCGGCGGATGAAGGGCTCCGAGATCGATGCCATCACTGCATCCCCTCGGTTGCGCCCGCGACCGGCGGGCCGCCGGATTCAGCCGGCGGCAGCGCCTGCTCGAGGCGACGGTTGATGCGGTCGAGCGCCAGGTAGATCACGGGCGTGGTGTAGAGCGTCAGAAGCTGGCTCAGCAGCAGGCCGCCAATGATGGATATGCCGAGCGGAAAGCGCAGCTCGGCGCCGGTGCCGCTCTCGATCGCGAGCGGCAGCGCGCCGAACAGCGCCGCCAGCGTCGTCATCATGATCGGACGGAAGCGCAAGAGGCAGGCCTGCACGATCGCCTCGTTCGGCGACATCCCCTGCCTGCGCTCGGCCTCGAGCGCGAAGTCGATCATCATGATCGCGTTCTTCTTGACGATGCCCATCAGCAGGATGATGCCGATCAGGCCGATCACCGAGAGGTCCTGACCGCACAGCATCAGTGCCAGGATCGCGCCGACGCCGGCCGAGGGCAGCGTCGACAGGATGGTGATCGGGTGGATGTAGCTCTCATAGAGCACGCCCAGCACGATGTAGATCGTGATGACGGCGGCGAGCAGCAGCCAGGGCTGGCCGGCGAGCGCCTTGGCGAATTCGGCGGCATCGCCGGCATAGACGCCGACGATGCTGTTGGGCATCTCGATCCGGGTCTCGATCGTCTTCACCGCCTCGACGGCATCGCCGAGCGCGGCGCCCGGGGCGAGGTTGAAGCTGAGCGAGATCGACGGGAATTGCGCCTGGTGCGAGATCGCGAGCGGCGCCGTGGTGCGCTTCAGGGTCGCCACGGCCGAGAGCGGCACCTGGGCGTTGGGCGCGCCCACGATGCTGCTCGCCGCGCCCGGCAGATACAGCTTCGACAGGATCGAGGGATCGCGCTGGTACATCGGCAGCGCTTCCAGCACCACGCGGTACTGGTTGGCCTGGCCGTAGATGGTCGAGATCTGCCGCTGCGCGAACGCGTCGTTGAGCGTGTCGGTGATTCCTTGCAGGCTCACGCCGAGCTGTCCGGCCCGGGTCCGGTCCACATCGAGCTGCGCCCGCAGGCCGCCCTCCTGCGCCTCCGAGGAGACGTCGCGGAACAGCGGATCGCGCCGCATCTCGGCAACGAGCTTGCGCGCCCATTCCGACACCAGCGTCGCGTCGGTCCCGGTCAGCGTGTACTGGTACTGCGAACGGCTCGACTGGGTCGAGATCTGCACGTCCTGCACCGGCTGGAAATAGACGGTCATGCCGGGGATGGCCGACACCCGTTCCTTCAGCCGGGTCACGACCGCGCTGACGTCGTCGCGCCGCTCGCCGCGCGGCTTCAAGGTCATGACCAGGCGCCCGACATTGGTGGTCGGGTTGACCGAGCCCGCCCCGATCACCGAGACCACGCCGACCACATCAGGGTCCGCCTTGATGGCATCGGCCGCCTCGGCCTGCCGATTCTGCATCTCGGTGAACGACACGTCGGGTCCCGCCTCCGTCACCGCCGTGATCGATGCGGTGTCCTGAAGCGGCAGAAAGCCCTTTGGCGCGACGACGTAGAGGACGAGGGTCGCGCCCAGCGTGGCGAACGTCACGAGCAGCGTGGCGCGCTGGCGTTCCAGGACCCAGAGGAGCGTCCGGTGATAGAACTCGACGGTGCGATCGATGAAGCGGCTGATCGCGGCCAATCCCGGCACAGCCAGTTCCTCATGGGCGTGCTTGAGCAGCCGCGAGCACATCATCGGCGTCAGCGTCAGCGAGACCACGGCCGAGGTCACGACCGCGATCGTCAGCGTCAGCGCGAATTCGCGGAACATGCGCCCGACGAGGCCGGACATGAACAGCAGCGGGATGAACACCGCAATCAACGACACCGTCAGCGAGATCACGGTGAAGCCGATTTCGCTGGCCCCCTTCAGCGAGGCCTCCATCGCGCTGTCGCCGTTCTCCATGTGGCGGACGATGTTCTCGATCATGACGATGGCGTCGTCGACGACGAAGCCGGTGCCGATGGTGAGCGCCATCAGCGACAGATTGTCGAGGCTGAAGCCGGCGAAATACATGATGCCGAAGCTGGTGATCAGCGACAGCGGCAGCGCGACGCCCGCGATCAGCGTGGCCCGCAGCGAGCGCAGGAACAGCAGCACCACCAGCGTCACCAAGACGACGCTGAGGATCAGGGTGAACTGCACGTCGCGGACCGAGGCGCGGATCGTGACGGTGCGGTCGGAGACGATGGTGAGGTTCACGCCGGCCGGAATGGCGCGCTGGACTTTTGGGATTTCCGCCCGGATCTGGCTGACGACATCAATGACGTTGGCGCCGGGCTGGCGCTGGATGTCGATGATGACCGCCGGCGTGCCCTGGTACCAGCCGCCGGTGCGGTCGTTCTCCAGGCCATCCACGATCTGCGCGACGTCGCCGATCGTGACCGGGGAGCCGTTGCGGTAGGCGATGATAACAGGCTTGTAGGCGTCGGCAGCGGCGATCTGGTCGTTGGCGGCGATGAGGTAGGATTGCTGCGCGCCGTCGAGCGAGCCTTTTGGCCCGGAGACGTTGGCATTGGAGATCGCGGTGCGCAGATCCTCCATGGCGATGCCATAGGCGGCAAGGCGCGCCAGATCCGCCTGGATGCGCACGGCCGGCTTCAGCCCACCTAGCACCGAGACCCGGCCGACGCCGGAGATCTGGCTCAGCCGCTGCGCCAGAAGCGTGTCGGCGATGTCGCTCATCGCCCGCAGCGAGATCGTGTCGGAGCGAAGCGCCAGGGTCATCACCGGTGCGTCCGCCGGGTTCACCTTGGCGTAGGTCGGCGGATAGGGCAGCGTCTTGGGCAGCACGCCGGCCGCCGCGTTGATCGCGGCCTGCACGTCCTGGGTCGCGCCGTCGATGTCGCGGTTGAGATCGAACTGGAGCGAGATCTGGCTGACGCCGAACGAGCTCGTCGAGTTCATCGCCGTCAGCGACGGGATCTGGCCGAGCTGCCGTTCCAGCGGCGCGGTGATCAGCGAGGCGATCACGTCGGGGCTCGCGCCCGGAAGCTGCGTCGACACCTGCACGGTCGGGAAATCGACCTGCGGCAGCGCCGAGACCGGCAGCGAGAAATAGCCGAGCGCGCCCCCGATCAGCAGGGCGATGCCGAGCAGCGAGGTCGCGATCGGGCGGCGGATGAAGGGTTCGGAGACGCCCATGGGATATGCCTGCCGCTCAGGCGGCTGTTGTCGGGATCATGGCTGCTTGGCTCCAGGTCCCGATGCCCCCGGCCCCGATGCCGGTCCGGTCTGCCCCTTCTGGTCGCCTTCACTGCTGCTCCGCTTGGCGCGGTGCTCGCCGTCCTTGCCCTGTCCGTCCTTTTGCCCGTCCTTGGCCTGCCCATCCTTTTTCTGGCCGTCCGGGCCGCGCGTGCGCTTGCGCGGGGCGAGATCGGCCGACGGTGTCTGGTCATCGCGGCCGACGACCACCTTGGACCCGTCGGACAGATTGGCAAAGCCCGTCGTGACGACCTTGTCGGTCGGCGACAAGCCGCTGGCAATGACGGCGTCATGCTCGTTCTGCTGGGTCACGGTCACCGGCTTGGCGGAGACGACATTGTCCTCGCCGATGACGTAGCTGAAGGTGCCGATCGGTCCGCGCTGCACCGCCGATGTCGGCACCACCAGCGCCTGCATCAAGGTCTCGACCTTGAGGCGGACATTGACGAACTGGCCCGGCCAGAGCTGATAATTGGCGTTGGGGAATTCCGCCTTGAGCTTGAGCGTGCCGGTGGTCTGGTCGACCTGGTTGTCGATGCCGGTCAGCTTGCCGGTGTCGATCACGGTGATGCCGTCATTGCCGAACACGTCGACCGCGAGCGTGCCCTTCGACGCCGCTGCGTTGACGCGCATGATCTGCTGCTGCGGCAGGCTGAACCACACCGCGATCGGCTGCAATTGCGTGATCACCAGGAGGCCGGTGGCGTCGGCGGCGTGGATGATGTTGCCCTGGTCGACCTGCCGCAGGCCGGCGCGGCCCGAAAGCGGCGCCACGATCTTGGTGTAGCTCAACGTCGCCGTCGCATTGTCGATCGCGGCCTGATCGGCTTTGACCAGCGCCTCGGTCTGCGCGACCGCGGCGCGCTGGGTGTCGGCCTGCTGCTTGGAGCCCGCGTTGGAGGCAGCCAACTGCTCGTAGCGCGTGAGATCGATGCGCTGGTTGGCGAGCTGGGCCTCGTCCTGCGCCTTCTTGGCGACGGCCTGGTCGTACGTCGCCTGGTAGAGCGCGGGATCAATCTCGCCGAGCACGTCACCCTTCTTGACGTCCTGGCCCTCGGTGAATTTCACGGCGATCAGCTTGCCGTCGACCTGCGAGCGCACGGTCACGGTGTTGAGCGCGCGGATCGCTCCCACGCCGTCGAGATAGACCGGGACGTCCTGGATGCGGGGCGTCGCCGCCAGCACCGGCACCGGCAGATCGGGCCGTTGGTTGCGGCCATTCGCTTGCTGCGGCTGCTGGTGCCAGACGGTCCAGCCGAAATAGCCGAGCCCGCCAAGGATGGCGAGCGTGATCAGGGTCATGACGAAGCCGCGGCCGCGCGATTTCTTCGCCGTCCCTTCTTTCGCGCCTTCCTTCGTATCCGGCTTAAAGAGCATTGACCGGTTTCTCCATTCGCGGCTCCCAGCCGCCGCCGAGCGCCTGATACAGGCTGACGATGGCGAGAAGCCGTGCGAGTTGGGCCTGCCACAACGCATCTTCGGCCTGAAATAGTGTCTGCTGGACGTTCAGCACAGTCACGATGTCGGCCGTGCCGGCGCGCAATTGCTGCTCGGCGAGATCGAAGGCGCGCTTCGACGAGGTAACGACATCGCGCTGCAATTGTAGCTTGATCGTGGTCTGCTTGATCGAATACAGCGCGTTGTCGACGTCCGCAAACGACTGGATGATGGTCTTGCGGTAGGTCTGGAGCAACTCGTCCTGCCGCGCCTTGGCGAATTCGAAATTGCCGAGGATCTTGCCGCCGTCGAAGATCGGCTGCGTGGCGCTGCCGACGAGCTGGAAGAAGGCCGCATGCGGCTGGAACAGCGAGACCAGCGCCGAGCTCTGATAGCCGCCATTGCCGGTGAGCTGGATCGTCGGAAAGAACTGCGCGCGGGCATTGCCGATGTTCGCGGTCGCCGAGGCGAGCTGTGCCTCCTGGCGGCGGATGTCGGGCCGCTGCGTCAAAAGCTCCGACGGCAGGCCGGGCGTGACGCGCGGGATCGCGATCTTGTTCAGCGTGCCGCCGAGCACGCGCACGCTCTCCGGCGGCCGCGACACCAGCACGGCGAGCGCGTTGACGTTCTGGTCGAGCGTCTGGCGCAGCGGCGGCACCAGCGCCTTCTGGTTGGCGACCACGCTCTCCTGCTGGGCGACGTCGAGATCGGTCCCGGTGCCGGCCTTGCGGCGCTCGCGAATGGCATCAAGGATCCGCTGCGCGCTGGCGATGTTGCTCTGGGCGGTGCGCAGCCGGTCCTGCGAGGCCAGCACCTGGAAATAGGCGTTGGCAACGCCTGCCAGCGTCGTGAGCGCGACGACGTCACGATCGAACCGGTTGGCATTCGCCGTCTCTTCCGCCGATTGCAGCGCATCGCGGTTCTGGCCCCAGAAGTCGAGCTGGTAGCTCGCGCTCAGCGACGCCGAATAGTTGACGACCTCGCGGCCGCCGATGGACAGGCCCGAGGCGCTCGAACCCGAGGTGCGTGAATAGGTTTCCGATCCGCCGCCCGACAGGCTCGGCAGCAGCGCAGCGCCCGCCTGCCGCGCCTGGGCGTCGGCCTGGACGATGCGCGAGACGGCGGCGGCGATGTCGAGATTGACGGTCTGCGCCTCCTCCACCAGTTGCGTCAGCTCCGCGGAGCGAAAGCCGCGCCACCAATCCAGCGACGGCGGCGCATCCGGCTTGCCCGCGTATTTGTACTGCGCGGGAACATCGAGTGCGGGATCAGGCAAATCCTGCGTCAGCACGCAGGCGCCTGAACTGGCGGCAAGGCACGCCACGGCAGCCCATCGCGCCGCGCGCGACGTCCGGAACGTAAGGCCGGGAGATCGCCTCATGGCGACCGCAGGACCATCCTGTGTCACATCCACCCCCCGCCGGGCAGATAGATCCGCCACCGCAGAGCCGGATTAACCGATTCGTGGCGGGACGGCCGGGGGCGTTTATGTAACTCGTTCACAGCCGTGATGCTTTCTGCGGAACCTGAAGTTCATACTAGCGGGGCGCGGAACAGGGGGACAGTCCCGCACCTGCGAAATGCGGCCTCGAATGCGTCGATGTCGAACTCACGCAAATACAAAATATACCTGTGTCACAGGGCTTTTTTGTATTCCAACCTCGCTCCGAGGCGCATTCAAGCTTACCAAGATTTCATGTGATATTGCCGCCACGCCGACGCCAGAGCTACCGGTCCCGCCAGGCGCTCCACCGAAACCTGCGCCGCGGCGCACCGCAGCTTCCCCGGCCTTGGCTGAGCGCACGGCGCGCTATGATCGGGTGCTGGCCCGCAATTGCGCTGTGCACACGGCGGTGGACTGCCGGAGGTACCCCGCCAGCCCCTTGGCGACCGGCGCAGCGCGCACCTATATCATGCGCATGATTCGACGCTGACCGTTTGCGGGGCGCCCTCGGGTCCAGCGATATGAGGCGTATGGGGGCGCCTGGCTCGCGGTCGGACAGTATCCGTTCAGGTGATGGATCTGCCGATGTCGCATACCATCTCGGTGACGTCAGACACCATAGACACAGTGCTCGCCGATCTGCCGCGCATCGTTCGGCTCGCACTCAGTTTTGGCGCGCGGCTGCGGCGAGGAACGCTCGACGTCACCCTGCCCGACGGACGCGTGATCCGTCTCGGCGGCCAGGAGCCGGGCCCGAATGCGGCGATGCGACTGCACAATTACGGCTTCGCGTCGCGCCTCATCAACGGCGGCGACATCGGCATCGCGGAGGCCTATCTCGCCGGCGACTGGGATACGCCGGACCTGACGCAATTCCTCTACCTGTTCTGCGTCAATCACGATCTGATCCAGGCCATGCTGAACGACAAGCCGCTGATGCGGTTCGTCCAACTGCTGCAGCACTGGTTCAACCGCAACACCCGCCGTCAGGCGCGGCGCAACATCCATGCCCATTACGACATCGGCAACGCGTTCTATTCGGCCTGGCTCGATCCCGGCATGACCTATTCCTCGGCGCTGTTCGAGGAGAGCACCTCCGATCTCACGGCAGCCCAGACCAACAAATACCGCCGGCTCGCCGAGGCGCTCGACCTGAAGCCGGACCAGACGCTGCTCGAGATCGGCTGCGGCTGGGGCGGCTTCGCCGAGTTCGCCGCAAAGACCTTCGGCACGCGCGTGGTGGGCCTCACGATCTCGACCGAGCAGCGCGATTTTGCGCAGAAGCGCATTCACGAGGCGGGCCTTGCCGACAAGGTCGAGATCCGTCTTCAGGACTATCGCGACGAATGCGACCGCTACGACCGCATCGCCTCGATCGAGATGATCGAGGCCGTCGGCGAGCAGTTCTGGCCGAAATATTTCGCCCAGTTGCGGGACCGGCTGCTGCCCGGCGGCCTCGCCGGCATCCAGGCGATCACCATCCAGGACAGGCTGTTCCAGAGCTACCGGCGCGAGGTGGACTTCATCCAGCGCTACGTCTTTCCCGGCGGCATGCTGCCCTCGCCCGCCGTGCTCAAGTCGCTCGGCGACAGGTTCGGCCTGCCCGTCATTCGCGAGCGCATCTTCGGGCAGGATTATGCCAAGACGCTGGCCACCTGGCGGAATAACTTCCAGACGGCCTGGCCGGGCCTCGTGCCGCTCGGCTTCGACGACCGGTTCCGGCGGCTGTGGGAGTATTACCTGTCCTATTGCGAGGCCGGATTCCTGTCCGGAAATATCGACGTCCGGCAAGTCATCTTCGCAAAGCAGCAATAAGAGTTTGCGGGCTCGCCTTGCAAGGGTCGCTTGTAAGGCCCGCCACCCTACTTTAGGGTCGCGCCCACCCTATGATCCAGCCGGTAATTGCCTGACATGACCATCAAAAATGACGTTGTCGAAGCCATCGGCAACACCCCGCTCATCAAGCTCAAGCGCGCCTCCGAACTGACCGGCTGCACCATTCTGGGCAAGGCCGAGTTCATGAATCCGGGCCAGTCGGTGAAGGACCGCGCCGGCAAATGGATGATCCTGGAGGCCGAGAAGCGCGGCGAGCTCAAGCCGGGCGGTCTCGTGGTGGAGGCGACCGCCGGCAACACCGGAATCGGCCTCGCGGTCGTGGCGAGCGCGCGCGGTTACCGCACGCTGATCGTGATCCCGGAGACGCAGAGCCAGGAGAAGAAGGATTTTCTGAAGCTGTGCGGCGCCGAGCTGATCGAGGTGCCGGCCCTGCCCTATGCCAATCCTAACAATTATCAGCATGTCGGCCGCCGGCTCGCCGACGAGCTGCGCAAGACCGAGCCCAATGGCGTGCTGTTCGCAGACCAGTGGAACAACCTCGACAATGCGAAGGCGCACTACGAGTCGACGGGCCCCGAGATCTGGGAGCAGACCGGAGGCAAGGTCGACGGCTTCGTCTGCTCGGTCGGCAGCGGCGGCACGCTCGCCGGCGTCAGTCGCTATCTGAAAGAGAAGAACAAGGACGTCCGGATCGCCTGCGCCGATCCGCATGGCGCCGGCATGTTCGAATATTTCCGGAGCGGCGACGCCAAGGCGACGCCGGGCGGCTCGATCACGGAAGGTATCGGCCTCAACCGTGCGACCGCAATCGTCGAGAGCGCCAAGGTGGATGACGCCTATCTCGTTCCCGACGCGGAAGCCGTCACGGTGATCTACGAGCTGCTCCAGCACGAAGGCCTGTGCCTCGGCGGTTCCACCGGCATCAACATCGCCGGCGCGATACGACTCGCGAAACAGCTCGGGCCCGGCAAGACCGTCGTCACCGTGCTCTGCGATTCCGGCAGCCGCTATCAGTCGAAGCTGTTCAATGCGGATTTCATGCGCGCCAAGAACCTGCCGGTGCCGGAATGGCTGGAGAAGCGCAGCAACATCAAGCCGCCGTTCGTCTAGGCCGGGAGGGTTGCGGCCGCCCGGATTTCGAAGTCCGGCTCAAGTTGAGGCAAGCCGCGGTGCCGTAGCCGTAGGGTGGGCAAAGCGAAGCGTGCCCACCTTGCTTGCCGGAGACTGCGGACGGATGGTGGGCACGGCGCAAAGGCGCCTTTGCTCACCCTACGGGGTCACCGCAAGATCTGGCTCAAGAACAGCTTCGTCCGCGCGTGCTGGGGGGCGGCGAAGAACTCGTTCGGCGTATTGGCCTCGATGATCTGGCCCGCATCCATGAACACGACGCGGTTGGCGACCTCGCGGGCGAAGCCCATTTCGTGGGTGACAACCAGCATGGTCATGCCCTCCTCGGCGAGGTCGACCATGGTGTCGAGCACTTCCTTGACCATTTCGGGGTCGAGCGCCGAGGTCGGCTCGTCGAACAGCATCACCTTGGGGTTCATCGTCAGCGCGCGTGCGATCGCGACGCGCTGCTGCTGGCCGCCGGACATCTGTCCCGGAAACTTGTTGGCCTGGTGCGGGATCTTGACCCGCTCCAGGAATTTCATCGCGTTGACCTCGGCGTCCCTCTTCGGGATGTTGCGCACCCAGATCGGCGCCAGCGTGCAGTTCTCCAGGACGGTCAGATGCGGGAACAGATTAAAGCTCTGGAACACCATGCCGACCTCGCGGCGGACCGCATCAACGTGCTTCAGGTTCGGCCCGAGCTCGATGCCGTCGACGACGATCTCGCCCTCCTGGAATTCCTCGAGCGCGTTGATGCAGCGGATCAACGTCGACTTGCCCGAGCCTGAGGGGCCGCAGATCACGATGCGCTCGCCCTTCTTGACCTCGAGGTCGATGTCGCGCAGCACGTGGAACTCGCCGTACCATTTGTTGAGGCCGGAAATCTTGACGATGGGGTCGGACATGATGACCTCGATCAGTTGCGACGGTGAGCGTTGAGGCGGTGCTCGACGAAGAGCGAGTAGCGCGACATTCCAAAGCAGAAGATGAAGTAGATGATCCCGGCGAAGGCAAAGCCGGTGAACGCGGTCGACGGCGTCGACCATTTCGGATCCGAGAACGACGCCCTGAGCGAGCCCAGCAGGTCGAACAGCGCCACGATCGAGACCAGCGACGTGTCCTTGAACAGCGAGATGAAGCTGTTGACGAGGTTCGGAATGACGTGGCGCAGCGCCTGCGGCAGCACGATCAGCGAGGTCGTCTTCCACCAGGACAGGCCCAGAGCGGCCGCCGCCTCGCCCTGCCCGCGCGGGATCGCGGCCAGCCCGCCGCGGACGTTCTCGGCCTGATAGGCGCCCGTGAACAGCGAAATGCCGATCAGCGCGCGCACCAGACCGTCGACCGTGAAATTGCCCGGCAGGAACAAAGGCAGCATGTAGGTCGCGAAGAACAGCACGGTGATCAGCGGCACGCCGCGCCAGAACTCGATGAAGGCGATCGAGAAGATCCGGATCAGCGGAATGGTCGAGCGGCGGCCGAGCGCCAGCGCGATGCCGATCGGCAGCGAGGTGACGATGCCGGTCACCGAGACCACCAGCGTCACCAGGAGCCCGCCCCACAGATTCGTGGTCACGACCGGCAGGCCGCCGTGATCGAGCCCCATCAGCTTGATCACGACCGCGATCGCGATGAAGGTGCCGATGCTGGATGTCAGCGCCCGGCCGCCGGTGCGAACGCCGCCACCGGCGACGAAGGCGATCAGGGAGACGACCGCCGCCGTGATGGCGAAATCGGCCCAGACCGACTGGCCCGTTCCCTGGAGCTGGTCACGCAGCCAGGTCAGCGGAAAGATCAGCCAGTAGATCGCGCTGCCGACCAGCACGATGAGATTGCCGGCCAGCCAGAAGAGCGGTGCGATGGCTGAGGTCTTGGCGAGACTGAGCAGAGCCTGCCCGGCGCCGATGATGCTGTCGTCGAACAATTGCAGCAGGCCGGCCGTCCAGCTCAGGCCGAACCCGGTGATGCCGCCGCCGTGCAGCAGAAAGAACGCCACCACGGGAAAGGCGAAGAAGAAGAGACTTGCGTTCAGTCCTTTCGCCGGCAGGCGCGGAATGAGCAGCGGCAGCAGCAGAGCCGCCGCCAGGATCAGCGAGAGGTTGACCCGCCAGCGCTCGGCCTCGGGATAGAAGCCGTAGATCAATTGCGGCAGCTTGGCCTGGATGAAGGGCCAGCAGGCGCCGACCGTAAAGCCGGCATTCTCGGTCAGGCACGCCGTGCGATCCTTGCCGGTCCAGACCGCATCGACCATCAGGAACTTGACGGCAGGAATGACGGTGAACCAGAGCAGCAAGGCGCCCACGATCGTGAGCAAAATGTTGGTCGGCGAATTGAACAGGCGCGTGCGCATCAGGCCGATGAAGCCCGTGGTCTTGACCGGCGCGGGACGCTCGGTGAGCAGGTCCCGGCGGACATAGGCCGACGAGATGATGTCGCTCATGCGCCCAGACTCCGGCTGACGCGCCAACCGTAGACGCTCATGACGGCGCTCGTGAGCAGCGAGATCAGGAGGTAGACGCCCATCGTCATGGCAATGATCTCGATCGCCTGCCCGGTCTGGCTCAGCGACGTGCCGGCGAACACCGAGACGAGGTCGGGATAGCCGATCGCGACCGCCAGCGAAGAGTTCTTGGTGAGGTTGAGATACTGGTTGGTCAGCGGCGGCACGATCACGCGCATCGCCTGCGGCACGACGATCAGGCGCAACGTGGTGCCGCGGCTCAGCCCCAGCGAGGATCCCGCTTCCATCTGACCGGAGTGGACGGACAGGATGCCGGCGCGCACGATCTCGGCGATGAAGGCCGCGGTATAGGTCGACAGCGCCAGCGTCAGCGCCACGAATTCCGGGATGACTCTTGAGCCGCCGGCAAAATTGAACCCCTTGAGCTGCGGCAGCTCGAAGGTGAAGGGCAGGCCGAACACCAGCACGGCCGCGAGCGGCAGCCCGAACAGCAGGCCCAGCACATAGGGCCAGATCCGGATCATCTGACCGCGCTGAAATAGCGCCCGCCGCGCATAGAAGCGCAAAACCAGCGAAGCGACGATGCCGAGGACCAGCATCGCCAGGAACGGCTCGAAGCCGCCCTCGCCGATCGGGCGCGGAATGACGAGCCCACGGTTGCTGATGAAGGCGATGCCAAGCAGCGAAATGCTCTGCCGGGGATTTGGCAGGGCCGCGAGCACCGCCAGGTACCAGAACAGGATCTGGAACAGCACCGGCAGATTGCGGCCGATCTCGACATAGATCTCGCCGACGCGCGACAACAGCCAGTTGGGCGACAGCCGGCACAGCGCGACGATGAAGCCGATCACGGTGGCGAAGAAGATGCCCACCACCGAGACCACGAGCGTGTTCAAAAGCCCGACCACGAACACGCGCAGGAACGTGTCCGAGCCGGTGTAGGAGATCAGCGTCTGGTTGACGTCGAAGCCGGCATTGTTCCGCAAGAAGCCGAAGCCGGCGGCAATGTGCTGGTTTTCGAGGTTGGCCCGGGCGTTGGAGACGATCTCATAGCCAATCCAGCCCAGGATCGCCGCGAAGGCAAACTGGACGGCGACGCCGTTCCAGCCTGCCTTGCCGCCCAGAACGCGCCTGATCTTCAGCGCGATCTGGGCCGGCGGTTTTCGAGCCTCGGTGCTCATCGCCGCGGATCAGGTGGGATCAGCGGATCGGCGGCGCGTACTGAAGACCGCCCTTATTCCAGAGATTGTTGAGGCCACGGCTGATGCCGAGCGGCGAACCGGCGCCGACGTTGCGGTCGAACACCTCGCCGTAATTGCCGGTGGCCTTCACGATCCGCACCACCCAGTCCTTGGTCAGGCCGAGCTGTTCGCCGAAATTGCCGTCGCTGCCGAGCACGCGCTTCAGCTCCGGATTTTCCAGTTTCGCCTTCTCATCGACGTTCTTCGAGGTCACGCCGAGCTCTTCCGTGGTGACCAGGGCGAACAGCGTCCATTTCACGATGTCGAACCACTGGTCGTCGCCGTGACGCACCATCGGCCCGAGCGGCTCCTTCGAGATGATTTCGGGGAGCACCATATGGTCGTTGGGATTGGCAAGCTTGAGGCGGTTGGCGTACAGGCCCGACTGGTCGGTGGTGAAGACGTCGCAGCGCCCGGCTTCATAGGCCTTGACGGTCTCGTCGTTGGTGCCGAACGCGATCACCTCGTACTTCATGTTGTTGGCCTTGAAGTAGTCGGCGAGGTTCTGCTCGGTGGTGGTGCCGGTCTGGACGCAGACCGAGGCGCTGTTGAGCTCGAGCGCCGAATTCACCTTGAGCGACTTCTTCACCATGAAGCCCTGCCCGTCATAATAGGTCACGCCGGTGAAGTTGGCGCCGAGCGAGGTGTCGCGCGAGATGGTCCAGGTGGTGTTGCGCGAGAGCACGTCGATTTCGCCGGATTGCAGCGCCGTGAAACGATCCTTGGCGGACAACGGCACGTACTTGACCTTGGTCGCATCGTTGAAGATCGCGCCTGCGATCGCGCGGCAGAGGTCGACGTCGAGCCCGGTCCAGTTGCCCTTGTCGTCGGGCGAGGAGAAGCCGGGCAGGCCTTGGCTGACGCCGCAGGACAGCATGCCCCGGTCCTTGATGGTCTTGAGCGTTTGCGCATCGGCGGCCTGGGCGGAGAGGCCGGCGGCGACAGCGAGAGTGAGAGCCAGAGTTACGCGTTTCATGGGCTGAAGGCCTTTCAAAGTCGTCTCAAGGTCAGGAATGGCGTCTTTGGGATCGTCTCCGCCAGGGCTAGCCGCATCAAGACTAGCCTTGCAAGAGTCATGCTGGAAAACCTTGCCGAACACTCGCCCATCCCGGGAGGCCATACCTTAATCCCCCGCCGCAGGCGCCCGCCGTTATGGCTGTGACGCAAGGTCCGGTCAGACGATGGATCGAAGGTCGCGGCAGCCCCTCAACATGCGGCGACTGAATAGCACCCGCGCATCTCAGAACGACTGGCGAGCCGGGTCAAGGGGTTGACGGGACTCTTCTGTGTTCTGTTATTAACGGCAGCGGCCTTCGGCCGGCCCGCGGGCGCGGCGCGCCCGGTAGAAACGCGGTTTTGAAAGCAGACGCATGGATTCCTCGCACCCCTCCCAACAGCACGCCGAAACCCGGCTGGTGACCTCCGGCCGCGACACCAAGGCGCAGAAGGGGTTCGTCAATCCGCCGGTGTTTCACGGTTCAACCGTGCTCTATCCGACCGCCGAGGACCTGCACGCCCATCGCGGCGAGTTCCAGTACGGCCGCCACGGCACCCCCACCACCAGGGCGTTCCAGGAGACGCTGATGGCACTGGAGGGGCCGCAATGCGCCGGCGTCGGCATCGTGCCGTCAGGCCTGTCGGCGATCTCCACCACCCTGCTCTCGGTGCTGAAGACCGGCGACCATCTGCTCGTCTGCGACAACGTCTATCGGCCCTCGCGCAATTTCTGCAACGGCATGCTCGCGCGCCTTGGGATCGAGACCACCTATTTCGATCCGCTGATCGGCGCGGGCATCGACAAGCTGTTCAAACCCAACACCCGCGCGGTGCTGGTGGAAGCGCCGGGCTCGCAGTCGTTCGAGATGCCGGACATCCGCGCCATCGCCGAGGTCGCGCATGCGCGCGATGCGCTCGTCATCGACGACAACACCTGGGCGACGCCGCTCTATCATCGCTCGCTCGACCAGGGCGTCGACATCAGCATGCAGGCCGCCACCAAATATATCGGCGGCCATTCCGACATCATGTTCGGCACCATCTCGGCCAACGCCAAGGCCTGGCCGCAGATCGCCGAAGGCATCCGCCTGCTCGGCGTCTGCGCCGGCCCTGACGACGTCTTCCTCGCGCTGCGCGGCCTGCGCACGCTGTCGGTACGATTGGCGCAGCATCATCGCTCGGGGCTCGACATGGCGCGCTGGCTCGCGGCCCGACCCGAGGTCGCGCGCGTGCTGCATCCGGCGCTCGAAACCGATCCCGGCCATGCGATCTGGAAGCGCGATTTCACCGGCGCGTCCGGCCTGTTCAGCATCGTGTTGAAGCCCGCGCCGCAGAAGGCCGTCGACACCATGCTCGACACGCTCAAGCTGTTCGGCATGGGCTTCTCCTGGGGCGGCTTCGAGAGCCTCGTGATTCCCTTCGATTGCGACGCCTATCGCACCGCCACCAAGTGGTCGCCGGGCGGCCCGACCCTGCGACTGCACATCGGCCTCGAAAGCGTCGACGATCTCAAGTCCGATCTCGATCGCGGCTTCGCTGCCCTCAAGGCGGCAATGTGAGCCTGCTCACAAGGCATCGCGCCTCGGGACGCGGCAATCGCGCGCCGCGGGAACGCGCAACCGCCGCAAACGTTAACGCGGATGCGCCAACAAAGGGTTTGAACTGCTGACGTTTGGCGCTAGCCTCACCAATCGACTCCAATCCGGACGCGGAGCATGGGAACGTTGGTTCTGCTCGATCTGATGGGCGGCGTGGCGCTGTTGCTGTGGGGCCTGCACATGGTCCACAGCGGGATTCTGCGCGCCTTCGGCCCGGACCTGCGGCGGCTGCTCGGCAAGGCGCTCGGCAACCGATTCAACGCGTTCGCCGCCGGACTAGGCCTCACCGCGCTGCTCCAGAGCAGCACGGCGACGGCGCTGATCACCAGCTCATTCGCGGCAGAAGGCCTCGTCAGCCTGGCTGCCGCGCTCGCCATCATGCTGGGAGCCAATGTCGGCACGACGCTGATCGTGCAGGTGCTGTCGTTCAACATCGCAGCCGTTGCGCCTGTCCTGTTCGTGCTCGGGCTCGTCGCCTTCCGCTCCGGCCCACGGTCGCGGATCAAGGATATCGGGCGCGTCTTCATCGGCCTCGGCTTGATGCTGCTTTCGCTGCACATCCTGCTCGACACGCTGGCTCCGGCGGAGAACGCGCCGGGTGTTCGCGTCATGATGTCGACGATCACGGGCGATCCCGTGCTCTGCATCGTCATCGCCGCGCTCGTCACCTGGGCGGTGCATTCGAGCGTCGCCAGCGTGCTGCTGATCATGTCGCTGGCCTATTCGCAGTTCATCACGCCTTACGCAGCCCTCGCGCTGGTGTTGGGGGCCAATCTCGGCAGCGCCATCAATCCCGTATTCGAAGGCGCCCGGCGCGACGATCCCGCAAGCTACCGCCTGCCGCTCGGCAATCTCGCCAACCGCGTGATCGGGATCGCGCTGGTGCTGCCCTTCCTGAGTGGGATCGCCGAGCACATGCACGCCTGGCAGCCCGATCTCGCCAGGATGACGGCGGCCTTCCACATCGCCTTCAACGTGGGCACGGCCGTCATCTTCATCGGCCTACTCGATATCATGTCCCGGCTCCTGACCCGGCTGCTGCCTGATCGCGTCCGGGAGGACGATCCGGCCCGGCCGCGCTATCTCGACGAGAGCGCGCTGGAGACGCCGTCACTGGCGCTCGCCGACGCCGCGCGCGAGACCTTGCGCATGGGCGATCTGGTCGAGGTCATGCTGCGCAAGGTGATGGCGGCGATGATGACCGGCGACCGTGCGCTGGTCGACCAGGTCACGAAGATGGACAATGTCGTCGACAGCCTCGACGAAGCCATCAAGCTCTATGTGACGAAGCTGATGCGGGGCAGCCTCGACGAGAGCGAGGGCCGGCGCGCGATGGAGATCATCTCCTTCGCCATCAACCTCGAGCATATCGGCGACATCATCGACAAGAGCCTGAGCGAGCTCGCGACCAAGAAGATCAAGCGCCGCTTTCAGTTCTCGGTCGAGGGCGCCGAGGAGCTCGCCGCCTTCCACAAGCGCACGATGGACTCGCTGCGGATCGCCTTCGGCGTCTTCATGTCGGGCGATGCCAACGAAGCGCGCAAGCTGCTGGTGGAGAAGACCACGCTGAAGAACACCGAGCTCGCCGCCGTCGAGCGTCATCTCGACCGCCTGCGCGAGGGCCGCCCCGAGACCATCGAGACCACCTCGCTGCATCTGGACGTGCTGCGCGACCTGCGCCGCATCCACTCGCATATCTGCTCGGTCGCCTATCCCGTGCTCGATGCCGCCGGCGAGCCTTATCGCAGGAGTGAGGCGGATACCGCCCTGCCCGCCTCCGGCGCGGCCTCGGCGTTACCGCGCTAGCGGCGCGCTTCAGCGTTCCAGCGTATTCGAGGCGCGGCCGCGGTTCTTGATGATCAGCATGATGTTGCGGATGTAGATGATGGTCGCGAGCGCCTGTCCGAGGATGATGACGGGCTCGCGCTTCACGACGCCGTAGACCAGCGTCATCAGCCCGCCGCCCATCGAGCAGAACCAGAACGCCATCGGCACCACGCTGTTGCCGGCCCGCTCGCTCGCGATCCACTGCACCAGGAAGCGCGCGGTGAAGAACAGCTGCGCGATGAGGCCGAACGCCAGCCAGAAATCGAACTTGGCGACGAAGACGTCGTAGAGATAGTTATTCAACGCCTGACCGTATTGGATGATCATGCCTTCACCTCAGTCACATCTGGTGCCGGCTTCTTGCGGCGGATCAGCCACCACACGCCGACGAGATCCATGATGCCGATCCACAGCCGGTCGAAGAAACCATAGTTTGACACGCCGGAACGGCGCGGCCGGTCGATCACGTCGACATAGGCGATCTCGTAGCCCTCGCGGCGCACCAGCGCCGGCAGGAAGCGATGCAGCCCGTCGAAATAGGGCATCATCAGGAACACGTCGCGCCGGAACGCCTTCAGGCCGCAACCGGTATCGCGCGTTCCGTCCTTCAGGATCGCATTGCGGACGCCGTTCGCCACGCGCGACTGGAACTTCTTGAAGCCGGTATCCTTGCGTCCGACACGCTGACCGGCAGCGAGACCGACGCGCCCCGCCCCCTTCTCGACCGCCGCGATCAGGTCGGGCAGGAAGGCGGGATTGTTCTGCCCGTCGCCGTCGAGCGTCGCCACGATCGTGCCGCGCGCCGCGCGCACGCCACTGCGCACTGCTGCCGACTGGCCGCCTGATCTGGCATGGCGAAGCTGCCGGAGATTGTCCCGCTGCTGCATGATCGCGCCGAGCCGTTCGCCGGTCGCGTCCGTCGAGCCGTCGTTGACGTAGATGATTTCATAGGCCCAGCGGCCGTCGAGCGCCGCGCCGATCTCCTCGATCAGCGGCGCGATGTTGTCGGCTTCGTTGCGCACGGGAACGACGATGGAAACCGAAGGCTGGGACGACGACAAATCGAAAGCTCGTGGTTGGAATTGGCCTGCCCCGGGGAACCGGCGGTCCCGGCAGGCAGCCGCTTTTATGGGGCGGATGCCCCGTGGGCAACCCTTTTGAGGCGGCCCGAGACCGCCCCTGCAAGAGGCACAATGGTGCCGTCGGCGCGGATGGCAAAGCCGAGCCTCCGGGCCGCGAACCAGTAGCGCACTGCCATGGCGCCGACCATGCCGACCAGAGCGCCGGCGACGACGTCGCTCGGATGATGCGCGAGCAGCACCAGCCGGGTCAGCAGGATCACGATTGCGTAAGTGAACATGAACACGCGCAGGCGCGGCCACAGTGCCGAGACCGCAAACGCCAGCGCAAACGCCGTCACCGCATGACCCGACGGCAGGCTGGCATAAGCCCCCGTTCCCTCTAACGGGATGAAGTTGAACGGATCGGCCTTGCCGCTCACGAACGGACGTCCGCGACCGATGAGATATTTCAGGATCTCGGCAACGAACACGGACAGGGCGACAGACAGAAACATGAACTGCAGCCGCGTACCGAGGCCGAGCAGCAGCCCACGACGGGTGCCGTGCAATCCCGCTGCAACGAGCGCCAGGAGCACCAGCGTCCCCCCGAGCAGCGAGAGCACATACTCGTCCTTGCCGAAATCGGTGAGGATGCGGATCGGCCACAGGCTCGGCGTGCCACGCACCGGCATCAGCTGGATCTCGGTCTGATCGAACGCGAGCATCAGCACGATAATCAAGGCCGCACCGGCCGCGCTGAGCCACAGCGAATGCCGCGCCAGCTTTCGCGCGGCTTCGGCGCGGCATGAATGCGAAGGCGTACGGACGAGCTGCGCCAGGGCACGGCCCGACACCGCGAGCAATTGCGCGGGATAGCCCGGGCGCGGCGTGATGTCGGCTGGCGCCGGCATCTACTCAGTGCCTTCCGAGCGGAAGATCGAGATCGAGATCGCGCGCCCTTGCGAGAAATTATAGCCGTCGATGCGCGTACCTACCTTGTAGCGCAGCCCGATCGCCTCGGCCCGCTGCACGAAGCTGCGCTCCGAGCGCTGCTCGATCAGCGCGAAGCGACAGCTCCCCTGGCGCAGGAAATCCGCCGCGCCCGAGCCGTCTGTGAGCAGCGTCTGCGTGCCCGTCAGGAACACGAGGCTCGGCTCGTGATAGCCGGCGGCGGCTGCCTTCGGCCCGACGCAGGTGACGTTGCGAAGCGCGCGTGCGATCTCGATGCTCGGAAACAGCGGGGTCAGCGACGGCAGCACGATGCCGTAGACCACGACCGCGAGCATCAGCGCTGCGACCAGCGCGTTGAGCAGCGAGCGCTCGGCGCGGTTGGTGTCGAACAGCCACCAGGCGAACAGACCGAAGATGAGCGAGGCCGCAATGAACGGCCAGGCCACGAACGCCGGTTGCCGCGTCAGCATGACCGCGCCGACCACGGCGATGATCGAGGCGGCAGCGGGAATCGCGAACCACCACGCCGAGCCGCGCGCGAGCCACGAGCGCGACAGCACGTTGCGCTCCAGCGCACCGACGGTAAGGATCGCGATCGCCGGATACAGCGGCAGCACGTAATGCGGCAGCTTGGTCAGCACTGCCTCGAACACGATCCAGGACGGGATCAGCCAGGCCAGCAGGAACTGCGCGCCGGGCTCGCGCCGGGCCCGCCACACCGCCGGCGCCGCCATCGCCGCAAGCGGCGCGCCGGGCCAGAACGTGATCCAGAATAGTGCCAGATACAGTCCGGGCGGCGCGCCATGGGATTCCTGGGCGCCGATTTTGCTCAGCATGTCGCCGCCGACGGAATCGGCGAAGAAGGCATCGCCTGCGCGCCAGAAGATCGCGACGAACCAGGGCAGCACCAGCACCAGCATCCACATCAGGCCCCAGAGCGGACGCAGCTTCCACAGCCACGAGGCATCTCGGTCCTGGATCGCGAGCGCGACGATGGTCAGGCCCGCGAACATCAGGATCAGCGGACCCTTGATCAGGATGCCGACGGCGAGCGCGGTCCAGAAGATCGCGGGCCAGCTCCAGGGCGGATGGGTCTCATCCTCTGCGCGCTGCCACGACAGATAGGCGCGCGACATCGCGCCCATCGCGGCGGTCACACAGAACAGCAGCATCGCATCGGTCTTCGCCAGCCGTGCCTCGACGCCGAGCAACACGGAGGCACACATCAGGAGCGCGGCGAGCACCGCGGCGCGCCGCGTGACGAAGCCGAGCGCGGCCCAATAGGTCATCAGCACGGCGCCGATGGCGCCGATCAGCGACGGCAGCCGGTACACCCAGATCCGCAATTCGGCCTTCGGCAGCTTGAGCGCTGATGCGGCTTCAACTGCGGCCGATTGCAACCAGTAGATGCCGACCGGCTTCTTGTAGCGGACGTCTTCCTGGAAACGGATGTCGACATAATCGCCGCTCTCGACCATCTGCTTGGTGGCCTGCGCGAAGCGCGCCTCGTCGCGGTCAACAGGCGGAATCGTGAAGAAGCCCGGCAGGAACAGCAGCAGCGCACACAGCAGCAGGAAGCCGACTGCGCGGGCGTGACTGGCCGTGGCGTAGTCCAGCATAAGCACGAGCCGGCTGCCCGGATTCACGGGCGCTTTCGGCTCGCGGGGTGCTCCAAAACGGGGGCTGGGATAGGTCTCGGCCATTGGTTCCGCTTACGCTGAAACCGTCATTCCGACAACCGGTTAAGGCGGGGTCATTGAATTCGAATGACAACTGTGTCCGCGGCGCCAGTTGCGTCGATCACGGTAAGCCGCGCAAAGCCCGGACCGGGCGGATCGATCAGGCGCTGGCGGCGCCCGTCGATCTCGCCGAGTGATGTTCCATTAACCATGACGGTCATGGGAAGGACGCCGCCGGCGACCTTCACCGGCATGGCTGCGCTCCCCTCGCCGCCGGAACGGTCGACATCGATCCGCGAGCCGTTCAGCGGGAACTGGATGTGCAGCGCCTGCTCGCTGCCGGTCCGCACCAGGTCCCCGACCGGGCGGAACCGCTTGAGTGGCAATGGCAACTTGGCGTTGCTGGCGACCAGGGTTCCCTTCGGCGGCTTCGGCAACGGGGCCAGCGTCTTGCCGGTGCGCGCGAAGGCGTCGAACAGGATCGGGGCTGCGGCCACGCGGCCGATCAGGCCGGGAACCGGCGCGCCGTCGGGCCGGCCGACCCAGACGCCGATGGTCATGCGGCCGTCGAAGCCGACCGACCAGGCGTCGCGATAGCCGTACGAGGTGCCGGTCTTGAACGCGATGCGGTTGTGGGCGGCGTTTTCGGGCGGCGGCGTGCCCAGGAGCACGTTGCCGACCTGCCAGGCCGCAACCTGGTCCAGCAGCCGCAGCGGTTCCCGATCGTCCCGGCCGGTCATGAGGTCGCGCAACGGCATGGTGGTGCCGAGCCGAGCGAAACCCGTATAGAGCTGGGTGAGGTCCTGGAGTGTCACACCGACGCCGCCGAGTCCCATCGCGAGCCCCGGTGCCTCGTCCTTGGGCAGGACCAGATTGCCGCCGGCCTGCCGCAGCCGCGACGACAGCCGGCTCGCGCCGACGCGGTCGAGCAGCACGATCGCCGGCACGTTCAGCGACAATTGCAGCGCCTTCTTCACTGGCACCGTGCCCTGAAACGTCATGTCGAAATTTTCCGGCGCGTAGGAGCCGAAGCGGACGGGCCTGTCGTCGATCAGGCTGTCGGGATGGACAAAACCGTCCTCGAAGGCGAGCCCATAGATGAAGGGTTTCAGCGTCGAACCCGGCGAGCGGACGGCGCGGGTCATGTCGACCTGCCCCGCCCGGCTCTCGTCGAAATAATCGGCCGAACCGACGCGGGCGAGCACGTCGCCGCTCTCATTGTCGACCACGATGATGCCGACCGAGATGTTGGGCCCGAGCGCAATGGCGCGGTCGCGCGCCAGTGGCTCCAGCACCTTTTGCAGATTGGCATCGAGCGTCAGCTTGATGACCGGCGTATCCTTGACCGTCGACAGCGCCGTGTCGGAAGCGTGCGGCGCGAGGATCGGCATCGGCTTGCGCAGTTTTGGCACGGGCACGGCCTTGGTCTGCTTCGCGTCCTCAAGACTGACCACATGCTCCTCGACCATGCGGTCCAGCACGCGGTCGCGCGCCTTGCGTGCGGCCTCGGGATAGCGATCGAGCCGGCGCGTCTCCGGCGATTGCGGCAGCGCCACCAGCAGCGCGGCCTCGGCCAGAGAGAGCCGCTTCGGCTCCTTGCCGAGATAGGCGATCGAGGCTGAGCGGATGCCTTCGAGATTGCCGCCATAGGGCGCCAGCGCGAGATAGAGGTCCAGGATCGCATCCTTGCTCATGCTGCGCTCGATCTCGATCGCCCGCACGATCTGCCGCAGCTTTGCATAGAGCGAGCGCTGCCGCCGCGGCTCCATCAGCCGCGCCAGCTGCATCGAGATGGTCGAGCCGCCCGAGACGATGTGGCCGCGCGTGGTGAGCTGTAGTGCGGCGCGCCCGAGAGCGAGCGGGTCGAGACCGTTATGCGCGTAGAAGCGCTGGTCCTCATAGGCGAGCAGCAGTTTGAGATAGGTCGGATCGACATTGGCCTTGGCATCGACCGGCAGCCGCCAGCGGCCGTCGGCCATGGCATACGCGCGCAGCAGTTTTCCGTTGCGATCGACGATGGTGGTGGAGACCTGGCGCGCCTCGTCGAGCGGGAGCGGGCCGAGCGAGTAGACCCAGGCGACAAAGCCGAAGATGGCGAGGATGAGCGTGAGCGCGAGGCCCGAGAGGACGCGAAAGCCCCTGCCCCTTGCCCCGTCATGGCCGGGCTTGACCCGGCCATCCACGTCTTTGCCGGCAGCGCCACAGCTCGTGGATGCCCGGGACATCTGCGCGAAGACGCGCTTCGCGCTTTTGCCCGGGCATGACGACGGAGTATGTGGCTCTGCTTCGCTCATCTCTCCACTCACTTCGCCGCCCGCACCTCGACGTTACCCGTCCCGGTCCGGCCGTAGCGCGAGGGATTGTACATGTCCTCGACATAGGCCTGCGGCAGCACGTATTTGCCGGGCGAGACCGCGCGCACGACGTAGGCGACGGTGAAGACCGACTTGGAGTCCGAGGCGCGATCGACCGCCGCCGTGAAGCGGTCGTCACGGAACTCGGTATCTTCAGGCTCCTCGCCGTCCTCGATCCAGTCCAGCGTGCCACTGTCGCCCGACGACACCAGCTTCGGATTGTCGATCTCGAGGCCCGCGGGCAGATAGTCGGACACCATGATGTGGCCGTACTCGGGCTTCGCCTCGGTGATCTTCAGCACCACGGCGAAACGCTGGTTCTGCTTGACCTTGCTGATGTCGGCGGGCTTGCCGTCGAGCGTGAAGTAATTGCGCTCGATCTTGAAGCCGTTCGATGCAGCCGGCTCCGGCGTGACCGGCGAGCCCGACACCGAGACCACCGCCTGGACCGGCGCATCGCCGGTGTTGGTGATCTTCAGTGGCTTGCCCTCCAGCGTCACGGCCTTGTAGCTGCGGTACAGCGCGGTCTTGACCGGCTGGCCGTCGACGTCCATCGACAGGTTCTCCTTGGCGAGCGCGCGCGCCGCCAGCACCAGCCACGCATTCTCCTGCGTCGAAGTGTAGGGCGTCAGACCGCGCGCGGTCTCGACCCGCGACACCGCCTGCGTCAGCGTCGCCTTCGGCGCATTGCCTTCGCTGGCGAGCGAGACCAGCGCGGCGGCATCGCGAAGCTGCGAGCCGTAGTCGGTGCGGCCGAACTCCAGCACCGGTTTTGGCGCAAGGCTGTCGAGCGCGGCACCGTAGACGCGTTCCGCGCGGTTGCGGTCGCCGACCAGTGCGAGCGCCGCCGCAAGCTGCGACTTCGCGATCGGCGTTGCGAGGTTGGCGAGCTTGGTGTCGGCGAGGTAGCGCAGATCGCCGATCGGAGCAGCGCCGTTACGCGCGAGCACGTAGAGGCCGTAGGCGAGATCGCGCCCGCCGTCCTTCTCAGGCTCGTTGCCGTTCACGACCGAGTTGCGGATACGGTCGAGCGCGTTCTTGAACAGCACGTCCGGCACCGCAAAGCCTTTTTCGCGGGCGCGGGTGAGGAAGTCCGTTACGTAGGCGTCGAGCCAGGCGTCGTCGCCTCCGGCCGACCACAGGCCGAACGAGCCGTTGGAGCCCTGGCGTGCCAGGAGCCGCTCGATCGCATCGCGGATGCGCTGGTCGACCTCGGTGTCCATGGCCAGATGCGCGCCGACGGCGAGCTCATTGACATAGAGCAACGGCAAGGCACGGCTCGTGATCTGTTCCGAGCAGCCATAGGGGTAGCGGTCGAGCGCCTTCAGGATCGTTGCGGCGTCGAGCGCCGTCGACAGGCTGGCCGAAACCGAGACGCTGCCGGTGCCCGGGACGAGATCGGAGAACATGTCCGAGGTCAGCGTCAGGCTTTCACCCTTCGCCAGCGTCCGGATCGAACGCCGCGCCAGCACCTGTGTCGCCGCCTTGACGTCGAGCGCATAGTGACGCGCCAGCGCAAGGCCGTTCGGCCCCTTGATGTCCACGTCGAGCGTCGCCTGCCCCGCCGCCGTCGCGTCGATTGCGAGCGTAAACGCGTTGCGCTGCTTGGCGGCGAGCTTGACCGTGGTTGCGGGATTGCCGGTCATCTTCACCGGGCCGCCGGTCTTCACGTTGATGACGTAGTCGCCGGCCTGGCCCTCGACATTGTCGATCTCGAGGTTGACCGTGCCGTGGTCGCCATTGAGCAGGAAGCGCGGCAAGGTCGTGGTCAGCACCACGGGATCGCGGATCACGACATCCGTGTTGGCACGGCCGAGTTTCGTGGCGGTCCACGCCACCGCCATGACGCGCGCGGTGCCGGCGAACTCGGGGATATCGAAGCTCACTTCGGCGGTGCCGTCGGCGGCGACCGTGACGATGCCCGAGTAGAGCGCGAGCGGCTTTTGCGCGGGCGGAGAGCCCTGCAATTCGCCGGCGCCGGCATCGCCGCCGGACTTGATCTGTCCGCGCGTGCCCGACATGCCGTCGATCAGTTGCCCATAGAGATCGCGGATTTCCGCGCTCAGGCGGCGCTGGCCGAGATAGTAATCGTCCGGCGCCGGCGGCTTGTAATTGGTCAGGTTGAGGATGCCGACATCGACCGCGGCGATGACGATTTTGGCGTCCTCGCCCGGATTGAGCCCGTCGAGCTTGACCGGGATCTTCAACGTCGCATTCGGCCGGACCAGTGCCGGCGGCGTCAGCTTCACCTGGAGCGTGCGGGTCTGCTTGTCGATGCCGAACCATTTCAGGCCGATCGCCCGGCCCGGCATGCGTTGCGCAGCCGCATCGAGCGGCCGGCGCAGCGTCGCCACCACATAGGCGCCGGTGCCCCAGTCCTTGCCGACCTGCAGCCTCACCTGCGCGGTACCTTCCTTGACGTCGATGGTCTGCGTCGTCAGCAGGCGGTCGCCGAGCACATTGACGGTGAGCTTGCCGGCGCTGCGGACGTTCACCGATACCGTCATGGTGTCGCCGGAGGCATATTGCGGCTTGTCGATCGAGGTCTCCAGCAGGTCCGGCGTGTCGGCGCTGCCGTCGGAATACCAGCCGACATCGAACTGCACCGAGGTCACCGGACCGTCGGCATCGTTCGACTTCACATCGAGCCGATAGCGGCCGGGCTGCGGTGCCAGCGAAATCCGCGACGGCTTGTCGGCCGCGATCGTCACGTCGCCGTCGGAAACGCGCGAAGTCGATTTGACCGGCTCGTACTCCCAGTAATTGTTCTGGCGATACCACTGGTAGCGCGACTCCATCTTCAGGAGCTCGTAGCGCAGGCCATCGCGGCGCAGCCTCTCACCTTCGGGCGAGACGAACACGACGTCGAACTCGGCCTTGTCGCCCTCGGCGACGTTCTTGTCGCCGAACAGCGGCTTGATGCCGATCATGGCGTTGGCGGGCGCGACCGGCAGCACGATCTTGCGCTCGACGGCACGGCCGCCGGTCTCGACCATGCGAACGAAGATCTGCGCTTCCTGCGGGCGCGTCGAGGCGGGCTGCTTGTCCAGCGTCACCGGGAAGGTGGCAACGCCGTTGGCGTCGGCTTCCGGCAAATTCTCCAGCGGCGTGCGCTCGTTCGAGGTGGTCTCCTCGTCGGCGACGCCGAACTGGTAGCCGGCAAAGCCCGGGCGTTCGCTCGCGGGCGCGACCAGCATGTCGCCTTCGAGCTGGAGACCCGACGCCGGCGCTCCATAGAGGAAATGACCATCCGCCTTGAGCTCCACCGGAGCGTTAGCTTTGATCAGCTTGTCCTTGGCGGACAAGTCGAATTCGATCCGATCTGGAACGTAATCCTCGACCATGAAGGTGGTTTCGCCGACCGACGAGCCCTTCGGATCGGTGAAGGCACGCACCCGCCAGGTCCCGGTCGGGACGGCCGAATTGAGCGGCACGGACAGCGTACGGCCGCCGGCGCCCTGGTCGGCCAGCACCGCGCGGCGGAATTCGACGCCGTCGGGGCGCTCGATCACCAGCGTCAGCGGCCCGCCGGCAATGGCATTGCCCTGCCCGTCGCGCAAGAGCGCGGTGAGATAGACGGTCTCGCTGGAGCGATAGACGCCGCGCTCGGCGTAGACGAAGGCATCGGCGCCCGATGGCACCGCCCGGCCCGAAACGCCGCGGTCGGACAGGTCGAAAGCCGAGGTCTTCAGGCTCAGGAAAGCATAGTCGGCCTTCTCGCCCGTGACAGTCAGCATCGCCGGCGACAGGCCGCCCTCGCCACGCGCAAGCCCCGCCTCGAACAGCACATGGCCGGACTCATCCGTCTTGCGGGTCGCCAAAATCTCGTTGTTGCGCGCGACCAGCCGCACCTCGGCCTTGCCGACCGGATCGGTCGAGGCCAGCGAGTTCACGAAGACATGGATGCCGTCATTGCCGGAATAGGCGGTGACCCCGAGGTCTGAGACGATGAACCATTGCGTCGCGAGCTGGTAATCGTCGTCCGAGCCCGGCCCCTTGGCCGCGGCGGTCATCACGTAGACCCCGGGCTGGAGCTCGCCGAGCGCCTGGTCGACCGGGAATGCGGTGGTGACGTCCTGGTTCAGCGTCATCGCGGTCGCGAGCTCGCCGGTCCAGACCTTGACGCCACGCTCGCCGCCGAGATCGGCGAGCTGGTAGCGCGACAGCGTCTTCTGGAAATCGCTGTCGACCACCGTGTTGATCAGGTTGCGGTCGCCGATCCGGAAGACGTTGACGTTGACGGCGGGCGTGTTGACGCTGACCACGGGAATGCCGCGCTGGCCGGTCCGCGGCAGCACATAGGCACGGCTGGTGAAGCGCACGAAGGGCTTGCGGTCGCGCACATAGACGTTGAACTCGGCCGATTTCGGCAGGCCCTCCTTCACGGTGGACGGCAAGCCGGCGCGCAGATTGATGTTGTAGCGCTCGCCGTGCTTCAGCCCGTCGACGCAGAGCTGCTTGCCTTCGGCCGATAGCGCCGGCTTGTCCTGGCCCGCCAGCGCGAGGTACGGCGCGAAATCGGTGCGCTTGGCCAGCTCCTCCGAGAACTGGAAGCAGGCGCGCGGGCTCGCCGAATCCGAGTCCACGGTATAGTCGAGCAGCCGGAAGCCGTGCTCGTCGCGCATCTTCTCGTATTGGCCGCGAACGTCGGCGACCTCGCGCATGTCGAGCGACAGCCGCAGCGCATCCAGCGCCGGCCGCCACAGCTTGCGTTCGGCCAGCGACTTGCCGAGCACGGCGAGCGCATCCGCCTCCTCGCCCGGATTGCCGGCGCGCTGGTAGGCGATGTAGGCGGCGGTCGAGGCCCGCTCCAGCAGGAACGTCTGCTCGCTAGAGCTCTTCGGCGAGATCTGGAAGATCACCTTGGCGAGCCGCAGCCAGTTGCCGGTATCCTCCGGCGTGGTCGCGGCGATCTGGCCGAGCACCGACAGCCCGGTGCGGAAATCATTGCGCCGGAAGGCGGCGTCGGCGTCGGTGCGCAGCGTCGCGCTGGTCTTGGCGACCGGCCCCGCCTCGCTCTTGATCTGGGCCTCCAGCTTGATCGCGGAATCGGCGAGGTCGTCGCGCTTGAACGCTTTGTCGGCGGCCAGCGCTGCGCTAAGGCCGAGCGCCAGCGTGGCGCAGAGTGTGACGGCGCGAACAAGACCGATCATAATGGACTCCCGGAAATCGCGGCGAACGCCGCGTGAGCATGAAATGCGCGGAAAGGTGACCGACTCAAGGCGATGGAACCAAAGGTGCAAATCGTCGCATTCGCCATGACAAGGCAAGCCCTGAGGAGACCGATCGAGATATCACCGCGCACGCCGTCCTGATGGCGCAGCCATACCTGACCGATCGACCGGCGGCCGTGTCCCGGAAGCTGGCCAGCGTTCCCGGCGATGTAATCCATCGTCCAGTCCGCTGCCGCTCAACCCGGCACCCTGACACCCCACCGTTCCGCTTAGTCGCGGCGTTCAGGAAAACGGTTCGGTTCAGACTTGGCGGGGTCGAGGATTTTTTATATCTGGCGTGATAGAAGACCGGCAGGCGGCAGCCAAGGCTGGCCTCAAGACGGTCCCATAGCTCAACTGGATAGAGTAGCGGATTTCTACTCCGCGGGTTGCAGGTTCGAGTCCTGCTGGGATCGCCATTCATCACTGGATTGACGAGGCCGATGAGAGCCGACTTGCGGTATCGGCCGCCCGCTCACCGGAGACGTCTTCAAGAGCCTCGCTGTTCTCGTCGATCCCGTGGACGATTTCGATTCGCGCTGCCGGAATTTCGGTGCCGCTTGATCGACGTGACGGACGCACAGTTACCAATCCTCATTACTTCACGAATACGTGGGTACCCTCGCCCCGGTCTTTGAACCGGACAGACGAACCCTATCTATGCGCCGGGCGACGTGCGCCCGATAGGGAATTCGATGCTGCCAACCGAGTGGACGAGAATGACTATCGCATCTGCGGTTGCCGTGATCGCGATGTCGTATTTGGCAATCGACGCTGGCGTCGTGAACTCCAGCGTGATCACACGGCGCATCGAGACGGCGCGGGCTTCCATTGCGGACGCGGCGGCCAGTCAGCATCAACTCGCCTTCGCTATTCAGGCCTGGGCGCGTCCAAGCCGCCAGAAGGCGGACTCGGAGCCACATCTGGAGCACTGCCTGGCGATCGATTGAGTCAGGCGCAGCACCAGATCAGCCGACGCCTAAGCGGCATTTCTTTTGTTCACGGTCCGACTCCGCTTCGTTCCAAAAGCACGAATCGTCATCGCAAAAATCGGCAGCGCGCATTCATTAATGCCGCGTTTCGCTGGCTCGGTTCGTTCATGCATCCGAGGTCACGAGCACGGGCCGCAATCGGTACGCATCGATCGCGGCGTTCGACAGCAGCAGCCTGCGCCGCTCGCCGCGCAGCATCAACCGGTCGATCCTGTTCAGGATGAAGCGGGCTGAATCATTGGGCTCACCGGTGAGCAGGCCGGATTGGTCGAGATATTTCCAGGCGATCTCGAAAGACTGCGCGCGCAATTCGGGGTCTGTCATAGCCGGCCAACGTCGACGGGGAACGGATGTTCCTAACCGCGCAACGTCAGTCGCAGCGAACCACGGCGCGACGAAATGCGTAGCGCCGCGAACGAGATCACGACCAGCACGTTGGCTGCAACGAAATGGAGTGGTGCCGACCCGCCAGCCCCGGTCGGCTTTGAAGGGCCCCGTGCTTGTCCCCCCGAGCACGGGGCTTTCTCATGCAGGCCAACCAGCGTCCCGACCTCGGCCGGCCATTGACGCGAGATCTCGCCGAGGATGCGATTAGTCCGTCTGCTCGTCGCGCCGGTCGCGGGCGAGTTGATGCCAGGCCAGAGCCAGTTGGATCAGTCTCTGCCGGTCGGCGCCGTCGGCGGACGCCGCGGCCCGCTTCATCGCCGCCTCGGCTTCGTGCTGTGGGTCGTACTTGGGGCACATGAGGCCGAACCTAACCGACCGATATGGACGGACCGATGGCAATTTCGTCCGTATGAATGCGGGGTGGCTTCGCGTCGTCCGAACCCACCCTGACGCATCTGTGAAGTGCGTCACAGCCTGCAACCGGCGTCTCGGCTAAACAGAACTCAACCGCTCGCACCACCGCGAGAGGGCATGGGTGGTCCATCATGACACAGGAAGCAGCAGCCGAGGCTCACGTCCCAACGCGACGCGCAAGGCCCGACCTGTTCGGCGCCACGTTTCTTGCCACCATCGGTATCGTGATGCTGGCCTGGATCGCAGGCCTGGTCTGGGCCGCGATCGCGTTCTTCAACTGGCTGGTGTGACGCGCGAAGCGATCAGTATCGCTTCAGCAAGCAATACGTTGCCCAGACAAAAAGAGGCGGGCCTGCGCCCGCCTCCTTGTTTCAGACCTTGCCTGAAGCCTCAGTAACACGCGCGAGGATCGGCCTGCACATACTGGCCGCTCGGATAGCGGTAGTAGCAATTGCCCTGGGCGAAATAATAGCCGGGCCGCGAGGCAGCCGTGGCGCCGGCGATCGCGCCGGTGGCGCCGCCGATCACGGCACCCGCGGCCGCGCCCGAGGCGTTGCCCGAGATCAGGCCGCCCAGCACGCCGCCGACGATGGCGCCGCCAAGTGCGCTTGCGCCGGGATCAGCCGGTGGCGGAGGCGGCGGCGGTTCGTAGGCGACGGGAGGCGGCGCCGGAGCATAGGCCACCGGCATGTCGTCGAAGTAATCCTCGGAGATGTAGGCCGGCGGGCCGGCCATCCGCTGCGGATAATAGTACCAGACGCCGCCGACGTCCCACCACCAGCCGGAGCGGCCGTTGCGGACCTCGTGGCGCCAGCGCCCGCCATCCCAGGCGCGATTGCCGCGATAGGCGTGTCCGCCCCAGTCGCGCTCCGGTGCGGGGCCCCTGGCGTAATTGCGTCCGGGCGGCGGGCCGCCTGCTCCGTGCGGGCCGGGACCGGGGCCGCCGGCGTGGGGCTGGCCGCCGGGCTGTTGCGCGGGCCGGGCCGCCTGCTGCGGCGGGGGGCCCTTGCGCATGTTCTGGTTGTTCTGGGGCGGCGCGCCCGCGCCGGGCCCCGCAGGCGTCTGGGCCTGGGGTCTTGGCGGCAATGAGTCCTGTGCCTGCGCCGAAAGCGCGACAAGGGACATGGCCGAAACCAAGGGAATAATGATCTTCATGCGGCTGGACGCACTCATGCGTGCTTGACCCCCTACTCTCGCGATTGCCGTGGTGCCTAGCGCGATAGACGATTCGCCTCGCGCCTGGCTGATGCCGGCGGACATAACTGACCTGCTTTGGTCGGCTAAGTCCCGTTACAAATGATTAAGATCACGGCAATTTTCGGCCCTGGGGGCGCGGCGGAACCGTTCTAGCGCGCCGGCTCGATCACATTGCAGTTGGTCCGCCCCGACATCAGGCAGTCCTGCATCTTGCTGGCCGCGGTGAGATCGCGGGCGAGCCACCAGCCGACACCGAGGATCACGAGCGCGATGATCAATCCGGCAATCGCGCCGCGACGGTTGTCGCCGGATTGAGGTTTTGCGAGGGATTTGGGCTTTTTGCCCGGTTCGGGCTTGGACTCAGACTTGGACATGACTGGCCGATCGCAGGGGTGAGCCGGCTTTACCACCTCTGCGACGTCGCGTCACATCCCGGTCGATCGTTCAGCCCCGGGTCTGCCGGATCGCATCCTTGCGCGAGGTTTCGACCGCCGGTGTGGCCCGCGGTGCGCAGGTCGTCAGCAAGAATGCGGTCTGGGTGCATTCCCAATCCGCGCCGAGGACGGCACTTTCGATCGGCTTCGGGCGGGCGAGCAACAGTGCGACGCCAGCCAAGGCGACCACCGCGACGGCGATTGCGAGCGCCTTCGGGCTCAGTCTTGAGATCATCATGCCCGTGCTCCGTCTCGTACCGGGCGGACGCTAGGCGCCGCTCCGTGTGGTCCTCTATGAAGGACATCACAATTCGGCAGTTTTTCGGGGCTACGAGAGATCGTCGGGGGTGGCGATTTTTCGTCTACCTGATCGGCTGCGATTATGGGTGGCTTCGCGACGCGCGCCGATGTACACGCTTCTGCGTCGCGTGGTGCCTGCTATGCCCAGCCGACGTACCAACAGTCACCGATGTAGGATTGAAAGCGAGGAAGGCAAGGCCCGTGAGTGGATTTAGGGAACCCGGGTTTTCAGACCGGCAAAAGGCGGCGCAGGAAGCGCGCAAAAATCTTTTGAACAAATTCAAGTCGCAGCCCGGGCTGGATGATCCGGCGGTGGCGGCACGTCGTGCTGAGCGCGAGGCGCTCGCGGCCAAGCGCGCAGAGGCAAAGGCCGCGCGCGAAGCCGAGAAGGCCGAGCAGAAGCGTATTGCGGAAGAAGCTGCAGCGGCCGAAGCCGCGCGTATCGCCCGCGAAGCGGAAGAAGCGATCGCCAAGCAGGCTGAAGTCGAGGCCGAGCAAAAGGCCAAGCGCGATGCCCGCTACGCTGCCCGAAAGGCTAAGCGGAAGTAACGTTCGCAAGTCACGTTCAACTCACGTCGCGTTCAAGTGAAGTTGAACTCAAACATCGCTGGGGGCGGTCCATGTGACCGCCCTCGGACTTCCAAGCGCGCGACGACGGCGGAAGATCAGTTCTTCTTCATCATCCCGTCGTCTTTCTTCATCCCGTCCTTCGACATGTGGTCCTTCTTCATGCCGTCGTCCTTGGACATGGTGTCCTTCTTCATGCCGTCCTTGGACATCGTGTCCTTCTTCATCATGCCGTCGTCCTTGCCCATCTTGTCCTGGGCAAAAGCGGCCGGCGACAGCGCGAGGCCAAGCGACAGAGTGGCAGCCGAGACGCCGAGCACGATGCGGGTGCGAATGGTCATGAGTGATTTCCCTTCGAGATGGTGTTTGTCAGCGACGGACGCCGCTATCTGATCTCGACGGATTGCCCGCTGGCGTTGTTACGCGCCCACTGACAAAATTTCTGCGGGCCGGCTGCGAGGATGTTCCGTGTGCACTGCAGCAAGACCGGCACTTGCCCCGGCATTCGGTCTCGAACTATCAGATGAGAGAATATTGGGTGAGAGACCGGCTAGGATGGACCTATGCGCTGGTCTCAAGGACCCAGCCCACCTCACACCAAACAAGAACCGGCCAAGGGCCGTCCAAGGGGATACACCATGCTCACGCGCCGTCATCTGATCGCGACCGCCGTCGCCGCACCCGCCATTCTTCGCTTCGGCACTGGTACCGCGCATGCCGCGACCACGCTGAAGATCTCGCATCAATTCCCGGGAGGGACCATCGACAAGGGCGACTTCCGCGACCGGCTCTGCCGCATGTTCGCGGCTGAAGTCGCCAAGCGCAGCAAAGGCGACATCGCCGCCGAAATCTATCCGAACTCCTCGCTGATCAAGACCAACGCGCAGTTCTCCGCGATGCGCAAGGGCGCGCTCGACATCAGCCTCTATCCGATGCCTTACGCCGGTGGTGAGCTACCGGAGACCAATATCGGCCTGATGCCGGGCCTCGTGACCACCTACGACCAGGGCATGCGCTGGAAGAAGGCGCCGGTCGGCAAGGCGCTGACCGACTTCCTCGCCGACAAGGGCATCATCCTGCTCACCTGGGTTTGGCAGGCCGGCGGCGTCGCCAGCCGCTCCAAGCCGATCGTCGCTCCTGAAGATGCCAAGGGCATGAAGGTGCGCGGCGGCTCGCGCGAAATGGACATGGTGCTCCAGACCGCCGGCGCCTCGGTGCTCTCGGTGCCGTCGAACGAAATCTACGCGGCGATGCAGACCGGCGCCTGCGATGCCGGCATCACCTCCTCGACCAGCCTGATCTCGTTCCGGCTCGAAGAGGTCGCGAAGTCGCTGACCTCCGGTGCGGGTGCCTCCTACTGGTTCATGCTCGAGCCGCTGATGATGTCGAAGGCGATTTTCGACAAGCTGCCGAAGAACCAGCAGGACGTCCTGCTCGCGGTCGGCACCGAGCTCGAAGCCTTCGGCCGCAAGGGCGCGCAGGACGACGACGTCGAGGTCGCCAAGGTCTACGAGAAGGCCGGCGCCAAGGTCAGTGCGCTCGATGCCGCCACCGTCGGCAAATGGCGCGACATCGCCCGCGACACCGCGTGGAAGGATTACGGCGCCAAGACCGCGACCGCCGCCAACCTGCTCAAGCTCGCCTCCGACGTCGGCGCATGAGCCACGGTCCGCTTCCGGATCGTGACGACCAGGCGAACGCTGCCGCAGGGACCGGCCTTGCGGCGGCGATCGATCGCGGTCTCGCCGTCCTCAACACCATCATCGTCGTGTTCGCAGCGATCGCGCTGATCGCGGCCTGCGCCATCCTGAGCTACAGCGTGCTCAGCCGCGCTCTGTTCAAGGCCGCCAATTACTGGCAGGACGAGGCCGCCGTATTCCTCTTGGTCGGCGCCACCTTCATGACGGCGGCCTATGTGCAGCAGAACCGCGGCCATATCGGCATCGAGGCCTTTGTCGGCCTGCTGTCACCGCTCGCGAACCGGATCAGGCTCTGGTTGGTCGATGCCGCGACGTTCCTGTTCTGCGCCTTTTTCGCCTGGAAGTCCTGGACGCTGACCCATGAAGCCTATGTCGACGGTCAGGTCTCAAACTCGATGTGGTCGCCGCCGCTCGCCATTCCCTATTCGCTGATGGCGCTCGGGATGAGCCTGCTCTGCATCCAGATCCTCGTGCAGCTTGCGCTGCCTTTCGCAGGAGCCAGGCGTCCATGAGCGTTTTCGGTATCGGCCTCGCCTACGGTATCGCGACGCTGGTCGTGATGTTCTCAGGCATGCCGATCGCGTTCGCGCTCGGCGCGGTCGCGGTCGTGTTCATGGGCATCTACATGCCGGCCGCGTCCCTGGATACGGTGACGCAGAACGTCTACGAAGAAATGGCCTCGATCACGCTGCTGTCGATCCCGCTCTTCATCCTGAAGGGCGCCGCCATCGGCAAATCGCGCGCCGGCCAGGATCTCTATTCGGCCCTGCATGCCTGGCTGCATCGCGTCCCCGGCGGCCTCGGCGTCGCCAATGTGTTCGCCTGTGCGCTGTTTGCGGCGATGGCGGGCTCCAGCCCCGCGACCTGCTCGGCGATCGGATCGGCCGGCATCCCCGAGATGCGCAAGCGCGGCTATTCCGGCGGATTTGCCGCCGGCATCATCGCGGCCGGCGGCACGCTCGGCATTCTGCTGCCGCCCTCGATCACGATGATCCTGTTCGCGGTCGCCGCGGAAAAATCGCTCGGCCGTCTCTTCCTCGCCGGCATCGGGCCCGGCCTGCTGCTGGTGTCCCTGTTCGGCGCCTATGCGGTGATCCGCTTCCGCCAGGAATATGCCGCGGCGCAGGCGATCTTTGAGAAAGGCGGGCCGGAGGCTGCGATCCTGGCCCGCGACGAATACACGCTGGCCGAACGCTTCAGCGTGCTACCGCGTGTAATCCCCTTCGTGCTGCTGCTCACCGGCGTCATGATCGCGCTCTATGGCGGCTACGCGACGCCGTCGGAAACCGCCGGCCTCGGCGGCCTGCTCGCGCTGGCGCTGATCGCGGCGATCTACAGCGTGTGGCGGCCGAGCGACCTCGCCCCGATCTTGAAGTCGACGATCCGGGAATCGACCATGCTGATGATGATCATCGGCATGTCGCTGCTCTATTCCTACGTGATGAGCTATCTGCACATCTCGCAATCGGTCGCCGAATCCATCGTCGCGATGCACCTGCCGCGCTGGGAGCTGCTGTTCGCGATCCTCGTCATGGTCGTCGTGCTCGGCTTCTTCCTGCCGCCGGTCTCCATTATTCTCATGACCGCGCCGATCATCCTGCCGCCGCTCCGCGCCGCCAATTTCGACATCATCTGGTTCGGCGTAGTCATGACCATCGTGATGGAGATGGGGCTGATCCATCCGCCGGTCGGCCTCAACATCTTCGTCATCCGCAACGTCGCGCCGGACATTCCCCTGCGCGAGGTGATCTGGGGCACCCTGCCCTTCGTGCTGCTGATGATGCTCGCGGTGCTGCTGCTGTGCTTCTTCCCGGGAATTTCGACCGGCCTGCCGGACCTTGTGATGGGGCCGGACGGGAGCAGGTAGAGGCAATCGCAATTGCCGTAGGGTGGGCAAAGGCGCGCAGCGCCGTGCCCACCATCTCTCCTCGATCCCGATAAAAGTGGTGGGCACGCTTCGCTTTGCCCACCCTACGAGCCAACCCTAAGATCTCTACGATTTATCCTTCCGCCGTGCCTTCGGCGCGATCGTGCTGCCGGCCACCACCTGCAACAAATCCTTGCGCACGGCCTCGATGTGCCGCTCCAGGAACCGGCAGGCCTCCTCGACCTTCTGCGCGCGGCAGAGCGCGATCAGATGGGCGTGCTCCTTTTCGGCGGTCCCCATCGCCTTGGTGTTGGAGAGCTGCAGGCGCGTGTAGCGGTCGCTGGTCTGGAGCAGTGACAGCACGATCGCGCGCGTACGCGGCTGCGGGGCGTGAACGTAGAGTGCCATGTGAAAATCGGCGTTGAGCTGGCCCCATTCGCTGACGTTACGCGCCTTGATCGCCTTCTCGAAGCTCTTGTGGATGTCATCGAGCCCGCTGAAATCATCGGCGGTGAAACGCGGCGCCGATTGCGCCAGGAGGCGTGGCTCCAGGATTCCGCGCAGGTCGAACACATCGTTGATCTCGTCCAGCGACAGCTCCGAGACGATCGCGCCCTTCTGCGGGACGATGCGCACCAGGCCTTCGGCTTCGAGCTGGAACAGCGCTTCGCGCACCGGGATGCGGCTGACGCCATAGGCCTCGCCAAGTGCGTCCTGCCGTAGCTGCGATCCGGCCGGATAGGTGCCGTCGAGGATCGCCTGCCTGAGCTGGTCGACGATCGCGGCCGACAGGGTGCGATGCTTCAGAGGCTGTTTCATCTGACCTTCTGTTGTCCTTCCCGACTCATCCGGCCGAAGCGGTCTCTCTCTTGCATGTTGAGGGGCCCAACAAAAGTGTGGGGCCCGGCAAAAGCCAGTGCCCAGCAAAAGCGCGTCCTGCCGCCGAAATGACCGCAATCTCCGTTTGACACGCAAAATGTATAAATTATACATTTGCCGATAGCACGAGATTTCTCAGGGGTCGGGGCCTCTTTCATGATCGAGCAGACGATGCCGGCCACGCGCGCACTCAGCGTTCGACACATGGTCGTCCGCGCGTCCAGTGCCCTGCTCGCCGTCGAGCGCGTCGCGCTGATGGGCCTGATGTACCTGCTCACCGGCCTGATCCTGGTGAACGTCGTCACCCGTTACGCGCGCTTCCCGATCTACTGGATCGATGAATCCGCCGTCTATTGCGTGGTCTGGCTGACCTTTGTCGGCGCCTCCGCGATGACGCGGCTGCGGCTCGATTTCGCGGTCACCATGCTGACGGAGCGTCTTTCGCCACGGCACCAGAAGATCGCAAAGGTGATCTCGACCGGCATGGTCGTCGCGTTCGGAATCGCACTGATCGTGACCTGCATGCTCTGGATGGACCCGATTGGTCTCGCGCGCGCCGGCTTCGACGGGCGCAAGCTCGCGGCTGAGACCTTCAACTTTCTCTACACCGAGCATACCCAGACGCTGAACTGGCCGACCTGGGTGCTCTATTTGACGCTGCCGATCTTCGCGGTCTCGATGACCATCCACGGCCTCGCCAACCTGCTGGAAGATCTCGAACTGGTCCCGCGCACGCCGCCGAAGGGCTTTGCGCTCTCCGAGCTCGACGGGGTCAACTGATGATCACGTCAGCCGCCTTCGTCGCGATCATGCTGGTCGGCGTGCCGATCGGCCTCTGCCTGTGCCTCGCCGGCCTCGTCTACATCGCAGCATCCGGCAATCCGGTGCTGTTCCAGTCCTATCCGCTCCAGCTGTTCGGCGGCGTCGACAGCTACGGTCTGATCGCCATTCCGCTCTTCATCCTGATCGGCGAGATCATGAACGGCGGCGGCATCACGCGGCGCATCGTCGACATGGCGATGGCCTTCGTCGGCTCACTCAAGGGCGGGCTCGCCTACGTCAACATCCTCGCCAACATGTTCATCTCCTCGATCCTGGGATCCGCCACCGCGCAGGTCGCGATCATGGCGCAGATCATGGTCCCGGAGATGGAGAAGAAGGGCTACGACAAGACCTTCGCGGCGGGATTGACCGCCTATGGCGGCATGCTCGGGCCGATCATTCCGCCGTCGGTGATGTTCGTCGTCTACAGCGTGCTCGCGCAGGTCTCGGTCAGCGACATGCTGATCGCCGGCATCGTGCCGGGCGTGATCCTCACGGTGATGTTCTGCCTCGTCATCGCGCTGATGGGATATGTCTACAACTATCCCCGTGCCGATTATCAGACGCCGCGCCAGCGCGTCATGACGATCCTGCGGACGTCACCCACCCTGCTGATCCCGATCGTCATCGTCGGCACCATCCTCAGCGGCCTCGCCAATGCGACGGAATCCGCGGCCGTCGGCGCGGTCGCCGCCGCACTCGTCGGGAAATACTGGACCAGGGAATTCGAATTCTCGCAGTTGCCGCAGATGATGCTGCGCAGCGCCATCTATTCGGCGATCGTGCTGTTCCTGGTCGCGGCCGCGGCGGTGTTCTCCTGGGTGCTGATCTTCGGCAAGGTGCCGCAGGAAACCGCCGGCTGGATCCAGTCCGCCGCCAAGGACCCGGTCAGCTTCATGCTGATCTGTAACGTCATCCTGCTGATCATCGGCACTGTCATCGACGGCATTCCCGGCCTGATCATGACGGTGCCGATCCTCCTGCCTGTCGCAACCGACGTCTACCATATCGATCCCCGGCATTTCGGCGTTGTGGTGGTGATCAACCTCGTGCTCGGCCTGCTGTCGCCGCCGGTCGGGCTTTGCTTCTTCGTCGCGGCCGCCGTCACCGGCGCCAAGCCGGGCAAGATGTTCATGGTGACGCTGCCGTTCTTCGTCATCTCCTGCGTCCTGCTGGTGCTGCTCTCGCTCTACCCCTCGCTCTCGCTGATCCTCATCAAATAGGCCCGTTCAAAAGGAAGCCCGACCATGCCGCTTTCACGCCGCCGCTTTCTCGCCGCCAGTGCCGCCGCCTCGGTGTTCGCGCCCTCGCTGGCGCTCGCCCAGGCCAAGGAATTCCGCCTCGGCCTGATCACGCCGAACGGCCATTCCTGGAACAAGGCGGCGCTCAAGTTCGGCGACGAGCTCAAGGGGGCCACCAACGGCCGGCTCACCCTGACCGTGTTCCATTCCGGCCAGCTCGGCAACGAGCCCGCGATGATGCAGCAATTGCAGTCCGGCGCGCTCGACATGGGCTTCATCCAGGCCGCCGAGCTCGGCTCGCGCGTGCCACACATCGCCGCGATCAATGCGCCCTACATCGTCCGCTCGACGCCTGCGGTCGCGAAATTCGTGCGGCATCCGGCGGCGGTGAAGCTGTTCGATGTGCTGCCGCAGGAGACCGGCACCATCGGCCTCGGCTGGGGCATCACCGGCATGCGCGCGGTGTTCTCCTCGAAGGACCTGAACTCGCTCGCCGACATCAAGGGCATGAAGCTGCGCATCAACCCGACGCCGGTCTATCGCGACTTCTATTCCTCGCTCGGTGCCGCACCGACGCCGATCCCGACGCCGCAGGTGTTCGACGCGATGGCCAACGGCCAGGTCGATGGCCTCGAGGCCGATCTCGAATTCTCCTGGAACCAGCGCTTCGACAAGGTCTCCAAAGTGATCCTGCAGATGAACGCCGTCTTCATGCCGATGGCCGCGGTCGTTTCCGGCCGGGTCTGGCAGACGCTCCCCGCAGCCGACCGCGAGCTGATTGCCAAGACGGTGAAGTCGACGCTGGACGCGCAGATCGACGAGTTGGCCTCCAACGAGCCCGCGCTGATCGAGAATTTCAAGAACGCGCCGATCCCGATCCGCCAGGTCCCGCCCGGCGACACCGAGGCTGTCATCGCCGAGTTCGACAAGATCTGGCTGCCCAAGGCACCTGTTCTCGCCGAGCTGCGCAAGGTCGGCGCGACGCTCTGATCCCATTCGCCATCCTCTTCACCACAGCCGGCGGATCCAGCCCCCCGCCGGCAAACTCACTTGGAGTCACATCATGAGCCGCCGCGTTTCCTGGGAAGGCGTCTTCCCGGCCGTCACCACGCAATTCCACGATGATCTCTCGCTCGACATCGACGCCACCGCCAAGGTCATGGACGGGTTGATCCGCGACGGCGTCTCCGGTCTGATCGTCTGCGGCTCGGTCGGCGAGAACACCTCGCTGGAGCGCAAGGAGAAGGTCGCGATCATGGAGACGGCGAAATCCGTCGCGGCCGGCCGCGTGCCCGTGCTATGCGGCATCGCCGAATTCACCACCGCCTTTGCGGTCGAAACCGCCAAGGAAGCCGCGCGCGTCGGCATCGACGGCGTGATGGTGATGCCGGCGCTGGTCTATTCGTCGAAACCGCACGAGACCGCCGCACATTTCCGCGCGGTTGCCAGCGCGACCGACCTGCCGGTGATGCTCTACAACAACCCGCCGATCTACAAGAACGACGTCACCCCCGACATCCTGGCCTCGCTCGTCGACGTCGAGACCGTGGTCTGCTTCAAGGATTCCTCGGGCGACACGCGGCGCTTCATCGACACCAGGAATATGGTCGGCGACCGCTTCGTGCTGTTCGCAGGGCTCGACGACGTCATCGTCGAGAGCATCGCCATGGGCGCGGTGGGCTGGGTCTCCGGCATGTCCAACGCCTTCCCGCGCGAGGGCGAGACGCTGTTTCGCCTTGCCAAGGCCGGCCGCTTCGCCGAGGCCATGCCGATCTACGAATGGTTCATGCCGCTGCTGCACCTCGACGCACGCCCCGACCTCGTCCAGTGCATCAAGCTGTGCGAGCACATCATGGGCCGCGGCACCGCGCTGACCCGCCCGCCCCGCCTCGCGCTGCTGCCGCAGGAAAAGGCCGAGGTCGAGGCGATGATGGCGAAGGCGCTCAAGAACCGGCCGCGCCTGCCGGATGTCGGGCTGAAGGCGGCGTAGGCGAAGGTCTCGTAGGGTGGGCAAAGCGGAAGCGTGCCCACCATTCGCAAATTCGGTCGCGGAGAGATGGTGGGCACGGCGCTACGCGCCTTTGCCCACCATACGAAGCTAGGAAGCAGCCCGCTTCTTCTTCGCGTTCAGCGCGGAGGCTACGCGGCTCACAGGCGGCTTGCCCAGCACGCCGCTCATCTCGTTCGTGGCCGCCAGCAGCTTGTCCATGTCGACACCGGTCCTGACGCCCATGCCTTCGAGCATGTAGACCACGTCCTCGGTCGCGACATTGCCCGTCGCGCCCGGCGCATAGGGGCAGCCGCCGAGGCCGCCGGCGGCGGAATCGATGACGCGGACACCCTCCTCCAGGCCGGCATAGAGATTGGCGAGCGCCTGGCCGTAGGTGTCGTGGAAATGCATCGCGAGTTTTGTTGGCGGGATATTGGCGCTAACCGCGCGCAGCATCTCCTTGGCCTTATCAGGCGTGCCGACACCGATGGTGTCGCCGAGCGAGATCTCGTAGCAGCCGAGCTCCCACAGCGTGTTGGCGAGATCGGCGACCGCCTTTGGCTTGATCTCGCCGTCGAACGGACAGCCCAGCACGCAGGAGATATAGCCGCGGACTCTGACGCCATCAGCCTTGGCGCGCGCCAGCACCGGCTTGAAGCGCTCGATGGACTCCGCGACCGTGCAGTTGATATTGGCGCGCGAAAACCCTTCCGAGGCCGCCGCGAACACGGAGACGACTTGCGCGCCGGCAGTGCGCGCGGCGTCATAGCCCTTCTCGTTCGGCACCAGCACGTGGAATTCGGCACCCTTGACGTGGCGGACGCCGCGCAGCACGGCGTCCGAGCTCGCCATTTGCGGGATCGCCTTGGGCGAGACGAAGGCGCCGACCTCGACCGTGGTGAGGCCAGCGGCTACGAGCGCCTCGACGAAGGCGATGCGGGCCTCGACGCTGACGGGCGTCTTCTCGTTCTGGAGGCCGTCGCGCGGCCCCATTTCGATGATGCGGACGGGATCGCTCATCTCACTCTCCCGATGGCTCGACCACGGCGAGCTCGACGCCCTCCTGGACGATGTCTCCGACCTTGCATTTGATCGATTTCAGCACGCCGGCGTAGGGAGCGCGCAGCGTCTGCTCCATCTTCATCACTTCCAGGGTGAGGATCGGCGCGCCCTTGTCGAGCTTGGCGCCCTCCTCGGCCAGCACGGCGACGACCGTGCCCGGCAGGGGCGCCGCGATCTTGTCCTCGCCGACATGCTCTTCGCTCTCGCCGCCGAACGGATCGACCCAATGCAGGTCGAAGCGGCCGTTGCGTGTGCGCAAATACAGCTCGTGACCGTCGATCACGGCTGCGACCTGCGATTTGACGCCATCGAGCGTCAGATCGAAGCAGCCGTCACGCGGCGCGATCGTGAACGCCAATTCGCGCTCGCCGGTCACCAGCGTCGACGGCCCGCTGCCATAGTTCAGCGTGATCTTCTGTTCAGGTCCATGGCCGACTCGGAAGGCAAAGCTGCGCTGGCGGCGACCGACCGGCATCCAGCCGAAGGTCTGCCAGGGCGAACTCGCCTCGTCTTGCGCGGCCTGCCGCTCGTCGTTGATAACAGCGGCGACTGCCGCGCACAGCTCGAGCTCGCCGGGCGCCGGCGGGGCCTGCGTCAGCACCGCCAGCTCGCGCTCGATGAAGCCGGTGTCGATCGCATTGGACCGCACCTTCGGATGCGTCATCAGCGCCGACAGGAACGGGATGTTGGTGACGATGCCGCGGACGTCGGATTCTTGCAGCCCGCGGTTCAGCCGTTCGATCGCGACGTCCCGCGTCGGCGCCCACGCGATCATTTTTGCGAGCATCGCATCGTAATAGGGCGAGACCGTATCGCCTTCGCGATAGCCGGCGTCGATGCGCAGGCCGCCGGTTTCCGCCGGCAAGCGCCAGGTCGAGATCCTCCCGACCGACGGCATGAAGTTCTTGGTCGGATTTTCCGCGTAAACGCGCGCCTCGACCGCGTGGCCATTGAGCCGGAGCTCGTCCTGTTTCAGCGGCAGCGCCTCGCCGAATGCGACGCGCAGCTGCCATTCGACCAGATCGATGCCGGTGATCAACTCGGTCACGGGATGCTCGACCTGGAGACGCGTGTTCATCTCGATGAAGAACACGTCCTTGCCGTCGGAGACGAACTCGATCGTGCCGGCACCGACATAGTTGACCGCGCCGGCCGCCTTTCGCGCGGCGGCGCAGACGGTCTCGCGCTGGGCTGGATTGAGCGTCGGCGACGGTGCCTCCTCGATCACCTTCTGGTGCCGGCGCTGCAGCGTGCATTCGCGCTCGAACAGCGACAGCAGATTGCCGTGGCTGTCGCCGATGATCTGCACCTCGATGTGACGGGGATTGTCGACATATTTTTCGATCAGCATGCGGTCGTCGCCGAACGCGGCCTTGGCCTCGCGCTTGGCGCTGACAATCGCCGGTCCAAGCTCATCCGCCGAGCGAACGATGCGCATGCCGCGGCCGCCGCCGCCGGCGGACGCCTTCACCAGGATGGGAAAGCCGATCTTGTCCGCGGCCTTCGAAAGCGTCGCATCGTCCTGGGCCTCGCCGTGATAGCCGGGCACCAGCGGCACGCCGGCCTTCTCCATCAGCGCCTTGGAGCCGGACTTCGAGCCCATCGCCGTCATCATCGCGGCGGTCGGGCCGACGAACACCAGGCCCGCCTCCAGGCACGCCCGCGCGAACTCGGCATTTTCGGACAGGAAGCCGTAGCCGGGATGCACGGCCTCGGCGCCGGTCTTGCGCGCGGCCTCGATCAGCCGCTCGGCACTGAGGTAGCTGTCGCGCGCCCGCGCCGGACCGAGCAGCACGGCTTCATCCGCGAGCGCGACATGCATCGCGTCGCGGTCGGCCTCGGAATAGACCGCGACCGTGCGCAGGCCCATGGCTCGCGCGGTGCGGATGACGCGGCAGGCGATCTCGCCGCGGTTGGCGATCAGGAGCGTGCGAAAACGCCGGTAGAGCATTGAACGGTCCATCGCATCACATCCTGAACAGGCCGAATTTGGTAGGCTCGATCGGCGCATTCGACGCCGCGGAAAGGCCGAGGCCGAGCACGAGGCGCGTGTCGGCCGGGTCGATCACGCCGTCGTCCCACAGGCGGGCGGTCGCGTAATACGGATGTCCCTGGCTCTCATATTGCGCGCGGATAGGCTCGCGGAACTTGTCTTCCTCTTCCTTCGACCAGCTATCGCCCTTGGCCTCGATGTTGTCGCGCCGGACCTGGCTCAGCACCATCGAGGCTTGCTCGCCGCCCATCACCGAGATGCGCGCGTTCGGCCACATCCAGAGGAAGCGCGGCGAATAGGCGCGGCCGCACATGCCGTAATTGCCGGCGCCGTAGGAGCCGCCGATCACGACGGTGAATTTTGGCACCGAGGCGGTCGCCACCGCCGTGACGAGCTTGGCTCCGTCACGCGCGATGCCGCCGGCCTCGTACTTCTTGCCGACCATGAAGCCCGTGATGTTCTGCAGGAACACCAGGGGAATGCCGCGCTGGCAGCACAGCTCGATGAAATGCGCCCCCTTCAGCGAGCTCTCGCTGAAGAGAATGCCGTTGTTGGCGATGATGCCGACCGGATGGCCCCAGACATGGGCGAAGCCGCACACCAGCGTCGTGCCGTAGAGTTTTTTGAACTCGTCGAACTCCGAGCCGTCGACGATGCGGGCGATGATATCGCGCACGTCAAACGGCTTTCGGCCGTCGACGGGCACCACGCCGTAGATCTCTTCCGCCGCAAACAGCGGATCGCGCGGCTTGTGCATGTTGAGGTTCGGCCGCACCGACGGCTTCAGCGTGCTGACGATGCGCCGGGCGATGCCGATCGCATGGGCGTCGTTCTGGGCGTAGTGGTCGGTCACCCCCGATTGCCGCGAATGCACGTCGGCGCCGCCGAGCTCCTCGGCACTCACCACCTCGCCGGTCGCGGCCTTCACCAGCGGCGGGCCGCCGAGAAAGATGGTGCCCTGGTTGCGGACGATGATGCTCTCGTCCGACATCGCGGGGACATAGGCGCCGCCGGCGGTGCAGGAGCCCATCACGATCGCGATCTGCGGGATGCCCTGCGACGACATCTGGGCCTGGTTGTAGAAGATGCGGCCGAAATGGCGCTCGTCCGGAAAGATTTCGTCCTGAAGCGGCAGGAAGGCGCCGCCGGAATCGACCATGTAGACGCAGGGAAGATTGTTCTGCCGCGCCACGTCCTGCGCGCGCAGATGCTTCTTCACCGTCATCGGATAGTAAGTGCCGCCCTTGATGGTGGCGTCGTTGGCGACGATCACGCATTCGCGGCCCGAGATGCGCCCGACGCCGGTGATGACGCTCGCCGAATGCACGTCACCGCCATAGAGGCCGTACGCCGCCAGCGGCGACAGCTCCATGAACGAGGTGCCGGGATCGACCAGCAGGTCGACGCGCTCGCGCGCCAGCATCTTGCCGCGCGAGGTGTGACGGTTGCGCGAGACCTCGCCGCCGCCGCCGGCGACCTGGCTCAGTTTTTCACGCAAGTCCGCGACAAGCCCGCGCATGGCCTCGGAATTGCGCGCAAAGTCTGATGAAGACGTATCGATGCTGGAATGGAGCGGCATGTTGATTCCAATGAGGTGAAGGTTTCAGGCCGTCTCTGACATCAGCTCGCGGCCGATCAGCATGCGACGCACCTCCGAGGTGCCGGCGCCGATCTCGTAGAGTTTTGCGTCGCGCCAGAGACGTCCGACCGGAAATTCGGAGGTATAACCGACGCCGCCCAGCGCCTGGATCGCCTCGCCCGCCATCCACGTCGCCTTCTCCGCGGAATAGAGGATCGCGGCGGCTGCATCCTTGCGCAGCGTGCGGGCGTGGTCGGCCCGGTCGCAGGCGCGCCCGACCGCATAGACATAGGCGCGCGCCGACTGCCAGGTCGCATACATGTCGGCGAGCTTGCCCTGCATCAGCTGGAAGTCGCCGATCGGCTGGCCGAACTGCTTGCGCTCATGCATGTAGGGCACCACGGCGTCCATGCAGGCCGCCATGATGCCGAGCGGGCCGCCCGACAGCACCGTGCGCTCGTAATCGAGGCCGGACATCAGCACCTTGACGCCCTCGCCGATCTTGCCGAGCACGTTCTCCTCGGGCACCTCGCACTCGTCGAAGAACAGCGGATAGGTGTTGGAGCCGCGCATGCCGAGCTTGTCGAGATGCTGGCCGTGGGTGAAACCCTTGAAGCCCTTTTCGATCAGGAAGGCGGTCATGCCGCGCGGGCCCGCCTCCGGATCGGTCTTGGCATAGACGACCAGCACGTCGGCGTCGCCGCCATTGGTGATCCACATCTTCGAGCCGTTGAGCACGTAGCGGTCGCCGCGCTTGTCGGCGCGCAGCTTCATCGAAACGACGTCGGAGCCCGCGCCGGGCTCGGACATCGCGAGCGCGCCGACATATTCGCCGGAGATCAGTTTTGGCAGATAGCGCGCGCGCTGAGCGTCGTTGCCGTTGCGGCGGATCTGGTTGACGCAGAGGTTGGAATGGGCGCCGTAGGACAGCCCGACGGCGGCCGAGCCCCGCGAAATCTCCTCCATGGCGACGATATGGGCGAGATAGCCCATGCTGGAGCCGCCATATTGCTCCGGCGCGGTCATGCCGAGCAGGCCGAGGTCGCCAAAGCGCTTCCAGAGGTCGGCCGGGAACAGATTGGCCTTCTCGATCTCGGCTGCGCGCGGGGCGATCTCCGCCTCCACGAAGGCGCGCAGCGTGTCGCGCAGCATGCTGATGTCTTCGCCCAGATCGAAATCGATGCTCGGGATGTTCAAGGCGATTCCTCCGTATTCTTGTCGGGTCCGAACCTACCCCCGCCCGGGCGTCCCAGCGGTCGAAAAGGTTGCATTTTCCGCCAAGTTTGGCGAGGATTTTTCATGCCCTTTCAAGCCGCGACCGCGACGCCCCGCCGCGCCATGACCCCAGCCGCCTTCGTCCGCGGCGTGGTTGCCGCTTATGCCGTTTACGGACGGGATCCAGCGGAAGCGCTAGGCAAGGGGCAGGTCGCCGAGGACCTTGTTCGATCCCGGGACGGACGGGTGACGGCGGCCCAGTTCGAGGCGCTGGCCGGCCACGCCATGCGCGAGCTCGACGACGAGGCGCTCGGCTGGTTCTCGCGCCGGCTGCCTTGGGGAACCTATGGCATGCTGTGCCGCGCCTCGATCACGGCCCCCAATCTCGAAGTCGCGCTAAAACGCTGGTGCCGGCATCATCGCCTACTGACCGAGGACGTGCTGTTCAAGCTCTCGCTTGGTGATGAGACCGCGACCATCTCCATTCGCGAGCAGCGCGACCTTGGCCCGTTGCGTGAATTCTGCCTGGTCACCCTGCTCCGCTATGTCCTCGGCTTTTCCTGCTGGGCCGTCGATTCCGCGATCGCGCTGCGTGCGGCCGAGTTTCCCTATTCCGAGCCGGGCCACGTCTCGGTCTATCCGACGATCTTCTGCAGGCATTTGAGCTTTGATGCGGACGGCGCCCGCATCGTCTTCGACAAACATTATCTCTCTCTGCCGCTGACCCGCAGCCCCGCCGATCTCGACAGCATGCTCAAGGGCGCGCTGCGGCTCACCGTGCTGCCCTACCGGCGCGACCGGCTGCTGGTCGAGCGCGTCCGCCGCGTGCTGCGCAATGCACGCGGACGCATTCTCGGCGCCGAGGATGTCGCAAGCGAGCTGGCGCTCTCCACCCGCACCATGCATCGGCGCTTGCGCGAGGAAGCGACCTCGCTACGCGATCTCAAGGAAGAGGCAAAGTTCGAGCTCGCCAAGCAGGAGCTGATGCGCGGCCGGGCGCCCATCAAGCGGATCGCGGAGATCGCCGGCTTCCGCAACGAGAAGAGTTTTTCGCGCGCCTTCCGCACCTGGACCGGCGCCTCCCCGCGCGAGTTTCGCGAGCGCTATCGCTGAGGCGCGGCGTCACCTGCTTGTCATAAATTGACGTCCTCCGAGATCACTCTCGGAGGACGCAATCTCTCGGATCAGGTCGCGATCTCAGGCGTTAGTTCTGCGCGCCCTGGCGAGCCTTGGGCTGCTTCGTCTGCTTCGGCTGGAAGGCGAGCGCATCGTTGCTAGTCTTGGCGCCGCCGGCCTGCGAGCACGTGCCGCCGATGCCACCGGCCGCCTGACGGCAGGCTTCCATCGTCGGATAGCCGCAGCCGTGAGCGGCCTGGGCGCCGTTGGTGATGCAATAATCGTCGGCCTTCGCAGCCGGCGCCGACAGAACAAAAAACGCAGACGCAAACAGCGTCGCAGCAGAGGCTGCGATCGTCTTCGAAGTCGATGTCATGATGTCTTTTCCTGCTTAGGGTCCCACAAAAGCATCCCCGGCGTGCGACGCAGACCGAGGTTCACACCCTGCATCTAGGCAGCGCAAAGATGCCGACAATCACGGTTGCGCGCATTGCAGTCCTGCCTAAATCACATGTCACAGTTAGGTGAGTTACTAAGCGATTATAACTATCCGAATCGACCGCACCGCGCGCAAGCGCCCCCGACTTCGGAATTTCAGTAGAGAGACTTGAACGCCTATCCGACGGGTGCCGCCACTACATCCTGTAACGGCAGCGGCACATCCTTCGCGACGCCCAGCACCGGAAAGCTGCGGACGTTCTTCACATCAGGCATCGCGGCGAAATGCAGCAGCTGCTGGCGCATGCTCTCGACGTTCGGCGCGACGCATTTCAGCAGGTAGTCGGTGTCGCCTGAAATCCGCCAGCACTGCTGGATGCGCGGGATCGCGGCAACCGAGCTCTCGAACGCCTCCAGCACCGGCTGGGCCTGGCTCACGAGCTGGATCGAGACGAACGAAACCACCTCATAGCCGAGCAGCCGCTCGTCGATGACGGCGCGGACCGCCCGGATCACGCCGCGGCTGAACAGCAGTTTCAGCCGCCGCAGGCAATTGGGCGCGGACACGCCGACCCGCAGTGCCAGCTCGTTGTTGCGCACCCGACCGTCCTGCTGCAGCTCGGATAAGATCTTCAGATCGACGCCGTCGAGCTGGTCACGCCCGGCCATCCCCCACCTCGCCATGATCCCATCATGACGTCAGCGAAGCACGCGGCGGAATCGCTGCCAAGTGGCGGCAGCGCGGCGCAATAGCTGTCCGTCTATCGGGGTCATCGGACGCGACGTCATGTCTGCGGGCGGGGTACCCCGCCGTCATGCCAGGGCTTGTCGCGGCCATCCGCGCTCTTTCACTCGGCCCCAAAGACGTCGATGTCCGGGCCTTCGCCTCGCCGAAGCGGCTTCGGCCGCGCAGGCGGGACAAGGCCCGGGCCTGACGCGTAAATCACGTCGTATGAAGTCGTAGCAGCGAGCCGCCCCTCAATGCGTCCAGGGCTCGCCGCGCCGGAACGAGAAATTGTCGGCATAGGCGACCGGGCGGCGGATCGAATCCTGCGGCTCGATCACCTGGTAGGCGATACCCTTGCGCTCACAATAGGCGACCGCCTCTTCCTTGCTGTGGAAGCGCAGCGTGATCTGCTGCTTCATGTCGCCGGACGAGGTCCATCCCATCAGCGGCTCGACCGAACGCGGCTGCTCCGGCTCGTAATCCAGCTGCCATTCCTTGGTCTTGGACCGGCCGGATTGCATCGCGTTCTTGGCGGGCTTGAAAATGCGTGCGGTCATGGGTGGTCCGGGCCTCTTGGTCTTTTCGTTCGATTTCGATGCGTCACGGTAGCAGTTGGTGGAAACCGCGGGCATAGTATAGAGACACCTTTTGGGAACTGATCGGTGATTCCGGTCCCCCGGGGGTGCGTTGCCGACGGGTATAGTCATTATGCTGCACCGTGACAATTGCGTACCCGCCTTCCGCGCCGGGATCCCGCCCGGCGGCCCTGTCTCGCCGACACCAGCGTATCCGCCCCCTCCGAAAGCTTCCGTCGCATGGCCTTCCTGAACATCAACGCCACGCTTCCCGAAAAGGGCCGTGACCTCAGGCTCGACCTGTTTCGCGGCATCGCGAACTGGGCGATCTTCCTCGACCATATCCCCGACAACGTGGTGAACTGGATCACCACCCGCAACTACGGCTTTTCCGACGCCGCCGACCTGTTCGTCTTCATCTCCGGCTACACCGCTTCCTTCGTCTATGCGCGAATGATGCTCGAGCGCGGCTTCATCGTCGGCGCCACGAGGCTGACCAAGCGGGTCTGGCAGCTCTACGTCGCCCACATCATCCTGTTCGTGATCTACATCGCCTCGATCAGCTATCTGGCGCTGCGCTTCGGCGACTCTGACATGATCAACGAGTTCAACGTCGCCGGCCTCGTCGACAACGCCACCGAGACGCTGCGCCAGGGCCTGTTCCTGCGCTTCAAGCCGCTCAATCTCGACGTGCTGCCGCTCTACATCGTGCTGATGGGGCTGTTTCCGCCGGTGCTGTGGTTCATGCTGCGCAAGCCCGACCTGACGATGGCGCTGTCCATCGTGCTGTGGCTCGCCGCCCGCCATTACGGCCTGAACCTGACCGCCTATCCGGCCGGCCAGTGGTACTTCAACCCGTATGCCTGGCAGGTGCTGTTCGTGTTCGGCGCCTGGTGCGCGATGGGCGGCGCCCGGCGTTCGGGAGCCGTGATCAATTCGCCGATCACGCTGTGGCTTTGCCTCGGCTATCTCGCCTTCGCGCTGGTCATGACCATGGCCGGCCGCTTCCCCACCCTCGGCGGCATGTTCCCGGGATGGCTGTTCTCGGCCTTCAACCCCAACGACAAGACCAATCTCGCGCCCTACCGCTTCCTCCATTTCGTCGTGATCGTGATCCTGGTGATCCGCTTCGTGCCGAAGGACTGGCCTGGTCTGGAGTGGAAGGTGTTCGATCCCTTGATCGTCTGCGGCCAGCAGTCGCTCGCCGTGTTCTGCGTCGGCGTGTTCCTGTCCTTCGTCGGCCATTTCGAGCTGTCGATGAGCTCGGGCTCGCTGTTCGCGCAGATCTTCGTCAGCATCGCCGGCATCGCGATCATGACGACGGTGGCCTATTACATTTCCTGGTCGAAAAAGCAGGACAAGCCGTTGAAGCCGCCGCCGCCCAAACCTGCGGCCGCCGCCTCGCCCGCAAAGGCCGCCTAGAGCCATTTCCGTTCCGATGAAATCGGAACGGGGTGCTAGCTTCTAGTAGCGGCAGCGGAGCCGGCTCAGGCCGCTTCGCTGTCGTACTCGGTGAACTTCTTGTAGATCCAGTCGCGGCCGTCGTGGCGGCGCCAGACCTTTCCATAGACGATCTGCCCGTTGATCGAGCGGCGCGGCACGATCACGGTCCAGAGGTGCCAGATCTCGGTCCAGCTCGACTGCGGATGGACGGTTCGGACGTTGCGATCGAAAGACATGACGCAAAACTCACAAGATATGAGCGCCGCGACGAACTGTGACCTGTGTGACCACCGATTGCAGGCAGCCCATCGCGAGCCTTGCCGACCTGATATCAGCCAGGAATGCGGCCGCAACAACCACTCGGCCTTAACCTAACCGGTCAACCTTACCCCTCGTGGGTACCCGCCAAGACCCGTTGAAAGCCGGCGCCGATCTTTCTATGATGCGTGCACAATTTGAGAATGAGCGCGCCGTTTCGGACGCGTGGCAATTGCGAACTGATTTTCATTTTTCAAATGACTTGCTGACTGGGGCACCACAATGAATATGCAATGTGGACGTTTGCGCCTGGCGGTGTGCTCGGTGCCGCCTGCGCCGCGTGTCAAGGCAGTCAAGACATCTGTCTCTGAACCGCCGAAGGCGGCCAACGACAATCATCTGGCGTGGCCGTTCCTGCCGTTTCCGCTCGGCTGGTACGCGACGAACTGATCCCCGGAATAGCGCGACGCCGCTCAAGCGGAATATCATCGCTTGGCGGCGTCCGTTTAGGCATTGGGCGCTGAAATCCCCAATGCTCATATGTCTATGGCGACAGCCAAAGGTTCGAAGCAATTTTGCGAATTCTGCGTCGGGCCGGCCGGCGCAATGCCTTGAAAAATCGCGCAGAAGTCGCGTTGGGTGAAGAACAAGCGCCAAGGCTTCAGGCAAGGCTTCAAGCAAGGTTCGCGCGCGCTTCCGGTCGCCATAGGCCCGCCTGCCCATCCCCCGCAATCGCGCCGGCTGAGATGCCCTGCGCGTTGTCGGTCTGTCGCGGCGGCCGTGCAGTTCCCGCCTTTGCAGTCGCAACCAATCACCGCGCCATGAGTTGCAGGTTCTTCCCGTCTGTCCGGGGAAGCTGCGTGGCTGCGATCCATGCCCGCGCGATGTACGGACGGTCATCTCGCCTCACGACCGTGTGAGCTGGAGCGCGGCCGGTGAATTTTCACGAGCGAGCAGAGACCAACGAACAGCAGGCCGCAAGCCAAGGGGATGCAGTGAGTCAAATCGATACGACCGAGAAACTCTCGGGCACACCGGAGACTGAAAGTTCGCTGTTCGCGCTGTGCGGGCTTGGCGTCGCCGGGATCGCAATGCTGGGCTGGATCTGCGCCCTCGCCTGGATCGCCTGGCGCCTGGTCGATTGGCTGTGGTTCTGAAATCGAAACGCCGCCGGCACGCCGACGCACGCAAAAGTTGCATCGGACGTAATTTCGCGGAGATCGCCCCGCTGACCTGACGGTCGGCAGCGAAACGGGATGAGCGCGGCGCAATATCGAGAGAATTGAAGGAGCTTCAACCTCGGGACTGGTCGGGGCAGCTGGATTCGAACCAACGACCTGCAGTACCCAAAACTGCCGCGCTACCAGGCTGCGCTATACCCCGAATGTCCAGCGAGCCCCGTCGATACACGCTTCCCAAAGCGCCATCAAGCTTTCAAGCCGCCAGCAAGGCCGCAATAACCCCGCCGGGTCGCCCTACTTGGTGCCGAACAGCGGGTGGCCGACGCGGTCGCCGGGACGGATGCCGTATTTCTGCGCCGTTCCCGCCACCACCTCCAGCACGGCCCGCGCGGGCCCCTGGGACGAGATGATCTTGGTCGACAGCGGCTCGGTGTTTTCGGCGATGCGCAGGATGCGACCGTCGGCGCGGATGAAGATCATGTCGAGCGAGACGTAGGTGTTCTTCATCCACATCGACACTTCCTGCTCGGGTTTGAAGTCGAACAGCATGCCTTTGCCGTCGGCCAGTTCCTTGCGGTACATCAGCCCGGTCTGCTTCTCCTCCTCGGTCGTCGCCATTTCCACCGAGAACACCTGCACGCCGTTCCTGGTGACGATCTCGAGCGGCTGGAAGCTGGCGGCGCGCACCGGCGCGCTCGCGACGGCACAGCCGACGACGAGGATGGCGGCCAGCCAGCCCCTCGCAATGGACCAGACGGCCTTTCGGTCAAAATTCATGGGACGGTACTCAAGGGGGCGTGGGACTGGACCAGTCCTTACGCGGCGATCGTGACAAAAGCCAGAGGCGCGCCGGACGGCCTGCGCGCCTCTTGTCACGATTGCGGGAGTTGGCGATCGCCGCTAGTGCGACTGCAATCCCGGCGATCCGGTCTCGGGATGGATCTCGGCCGCCATCATGCCCTTGGAGCCGGGCCCGAAGCGGACCAGGACATACTGGCCGGGCCTGAGCTCGGTCATGCCGAAGCGGCGCAGCGTCTCCATGTGCACGAAGATGTCGGGCGTGCCCTCGCCGCAGGTCAGGAAGCCGAAGCCGCGCAGCCGGTTGAACCACTTGACCTGGGCTCGCTCCAGTCCGCTGGTCGCGGTGACCGTGACATGGGTGCGCGGCGGCAGCATCTGCGCCGGATGGATCGCGGTCGACTCGTCCATCGAGACCACGCGGAAGGCCTGGTAGCCCTTGGCGCGCTGGATGCACTCGACGACGATGCGGGCGCCCTCATAGGCGGTCTGGAAGCCGTCGCGTCTGAGCACGGTGACGTGCAGCAGCACGTCCGGCCAGCCATTGTCGGGAACGATGAAGCCGTAGCCCTTTGAAGCGTCGAACCATTTGATGACGCCGTGAACCTCGACGAGGTTGGCACTGCCTTCACCAAGTCCGCTGAACGGGCTTAGCGCGTTATCGCGACCGCCGCCGTGCTCGCCCACAGCGGGAACTCCGATCTTCTTGGACTCAAATCCGTCCGACGACCCCATAACCCCGGACCCCACACTGCCCATTGCAACCCGCCTCAGCGGCGGCGTCGAATCACGCGTCTTAAGAGAATGTTCTCAATTCGACGCGATGCGAATCTTTCGACTCAAAAGATAACACTCCCGGTTGCGGCGCATAGATAAAAAAATGATTCGCCGGAACCTATGAACAGCTTGCACAGCCGCGAATCAAATTGATGCCTCAATTTCCGACAAAGGGCCCGAGAGTCTCGCCTATGTCGTGGCGGATAACGAGGTCGGCGATGTCGTCCTGATCGGTCGGCTCGCGATTGATGATCACCAGACGTGCACCGGCGTTCTTCGCCATCATCGGAAAACCCGCCGCCGGCCACACCACGAGCGAGGAGCCGATCGCGATGAAGAGGTCGCAGGCTTGCGACAGCGCGGTCGCGCGCTGCATTTCGTCGTCGGGCATCATCTGGCCGAACGAGATCGTCGCGGTCTTCACGGGCTCGTCGCACGCGGTGCAGTTGGGTGCGCCGCCATCTTCGTCGAAGCGGCGCTTCACCCAGTCAAGCTGATAGGCCTGCCCGCATCCGATGCAGCGCGCATAGGTGGTATTGCCGTGAAGTTCGATGACGTGCTCGGCGGCAAAGCCCGAAGCCTGGTGCAGATTGTCGATGTTCTGGGTGATGACGGCGGGAACCTTGCCAGCGCGGTAGAGCGAGGCGAGCGCGCGATGACCGCGGCCGGGCCTGGCCGCGGCAAAGACCGCCTCCATCGCAAAGCGGCGGCGCCAGGATTCGTCGCGAGCTTCCTGGCTGGCGACGAATTCGTCGAACGGGATCGGACGGTTGCGCGTCCAAATTCCCCCCGGTGAGCGGAAGTCCGGGATGCCGCATTCGGTGGAGATGCCGGCGCCCGTGAACGGCACGATGGTCCTCGACTCGGCGATCATGTCGCCGAGTCGTTCGACGCCGCTGCGAAGATCCGATGCAATCACTCGCGGCCTCCCATGTTGGCCTTGCGCTGGCCGCTCCATGCGCAAGCGACAAGATCGTTGACGCTGTTATCCACTGCCGCGTGAGAATCGCGCAAGCGCGGTCGGCAATTTTTTCCGACCTTCGCTTATCACAATCCTGCAATGCCTCCTCCCCATTGACGCCCCAATCAGAAGCGCCAATGCATGTGTTAACGCGACTCAACGTGATTGCGGCGGCAGTGCGTGAGTTCGGCCGTGCACACATATTGGAGTGCACAGATACTGACGTGTAGAGGGGATTTGACATGACCGAAGACGAACAACGCAAAATCCGCGAACGCGAAGAGATCGCCGCCCGTGTCGCCGCCTTCCGTGCCACGCAGGAAAGATTCCAGCGCGAGCGCGAAGAGTATTTCGTGTCGACGCTCGACAATGCGCGCAAGGTGGAGCGGCCCTCGCTCTGGCCATAAAGGCACCTCCGATCGCCACGCATGAAAAAAGCCCGGAGCATCGCTCCGGGCTTTTCACTTGGTCAGCCGTTACCAGTGGCGGTAGTAGTGGCGCCGGGGGTAGTACGGCCCATCGCCGTAATAGGCATACGGGCCGGGGCTGTAATAGGCGGGCCCGCCATAATAGCCGTACGGATGGGACGCAGCGACCGCGCCCGCGGTGATCGCGCCGGCGGCGAGGCCGAATGCGAGGCCCGGGCCAATGCCGCGACCGCGCGCCTCAGCAGGCGCAGGTGCCGCGACCGCGGTCACGCCGACGGCTGCGACGGTGGCCAGAGCTGCCAATGTCTTCTTCATGACTCTCCTCCTTCGCGTCTTGCGGGGACAACGTCGCCGGCCCGCGATGGTTGCGCGCAGGAGTGGAACCCGGGCGGCAGAAAAATATCGGCACGAGCGGAACGAAAGCCGGTTCGGCGGATTGCATCTGCGAGTGCGGAAGCCTCCGCTATCCGGTTGAGGCGACAGCACGATGCCCCGTCAGCATCTCCGCGATGCTGGCGGGGTTTTTGGTTTCGCGGACAGAAAATGGCGGCAGACATCAATGGCTGCCAATGGGACGGATGCCGAGGAGGACACATTGCCGCTATCCGCTTTGCTGGGGCGCATCCGCAGGCTCGTTCCCAAATCCCGCGACCAGCATTACGACGAGATCGTCCGCAACTTCGGTGTCGGCGCGCTGCGCCCGCCGCCGACGCCGATGAGCGACGGCGAGCTGGCGCGGGCCATCGCCGAGTTCCTCAAGGAGCAGCCGTCGAGCGCGTCCGTTGCGACCCTCGGCCGGCGGCTGGACCCCTCCTCTCCGCTGTAAGCGGGTTTGTTTCTGGCGAGCACGGAACAAATGTTTCCCGCGCACGTTGAACCCTCTTCACGCAAGAAGGGACCCGACATGCCCGCGTGGCTTGAAGTTCTGCTCAACCTGTCCGGCTATGCCGGCTTCGTCGCGCTTGCGCGCCGCGGCACCGCGTGCCCGGGCCATTCCGCCGACGACCGCACCTATGGTGACGAGCGCTAATTGGTGTGGGGCGCCTGGCCTGCCGTGCGCACCAGCCGGTCGGCCTTGACCGCGACGCGCGTGTCCTCGAGCTGCGGCCGCAGCGAGAAGCTGATCACCACGAAGGCGAGGCAGAACAGCGAGCCGACGACGGCGACGCGCCGGTAGGTGTGGCGGTCGCCCTGATAAAACGATGGTTCTGAAAAAGGTGTCATGCAAACTTGCTTCTGGGCAAAGTCGTCTCTTGTCCTTGCCAAGACACCTATCCCAAGCAGCCGCAAGCGCAACGCGATTGGGGTTTTAACCTAACCGAATAGGGTTATCGGCTTTCCCGCAAATTTTCGTTAGGAGTTTGCGCAAGGCTTGAGACATCTGCCCTTGAGATCCCGGCGCGCCGCTTCAGACAACGTCCGCACCAAAACTCGTAAACGCTCCGCCGGAGCCGCGGGTACGGCTTTGTTCCAGCTTCGCCTGCATTTCGTTCTCGAAGAACGAATCGGAATCGAAAAAATCGCCGCGGAGCAACTCTTAACAAGTGGTGCGGATCGTCGCGAAATCAAACGTGCGATCGCAGCGAAGGCACCATCACTCCATGTCGTCTCGCTTCAGTGGCGGCGGCACCTGCGGCACCGAGGGCCTGCCTTTGCGCAGCCGCTTGTGCCTGTCGGACCAGAACACTTTGACGATCTCGGCGAGAAACCAGCACGCATCCATGTCGCTCTCCCTCGCTCCATTCCGTAACGAGGACATGAGGGCTGGACCGTGCGAAGTATCACGCTCACGCGCGGCGAGAAGGACTGTCCCGCATCGACACAGAAGGCACGCCTTGTTCTGCATCCGACTCCATTTCGTTCGCAAAGAACGAATCGGAGTCGAGCAAATCAGCGCGGCGCGACTCCTAACGATCGATGAAGGCGCGCGCCGTCACGGCTTCATCGGCAACATTTTCATCGGCAGACGAGATCGCGCTGACTGGGTCGCCGTCGTGGCCCGCCGGCGCGCCTCACGCCGCGCGCTTGGCGTTGGCCTTCTCGGAAAAACATTCGAGGATCTGGATGCGGAGTTCTTCGGCGGCCGGCCCCTCGACTTTCCTCAGCTGATTCCAGAGCCTGATCACTTCGCGCTGTTTCTCGACGGTCATGAGTCACCTCCAACGTGATGACCAACTAGAACAAAATGAGAACAAAAAGTCCAGCCCCTCGCGCGCGATTTCCCACGCACATCGCCTCAAGCCTTGCTCGCGCTGCGCGGCCCCCTGAAAGCTGGGGATTTCCGCGCCCGGCCACTGGCCGCGCGGCCTGACGAACATGCTCCGTCGCCACGGCGGGTTGCTTTTTGGATTTTCAACCTTAAGTTCGAGGCGCTGGCGGCCAGGCGCTGAAATCCCAACGCCGCCGGCCAAGAGAGCCCCGTGCGCAAGCGCGGGGTTTTTCTTTTGGGAACGCGCCGTCGCCCTCGCCGTTAGCCATTCCGGAGCGAGGGACCGTGACCAGGAAATTTTACGCCGTCGAGGTGGTTCGTCAGATCGAGGAGACCGTGGAGATCATGGTCGAGGCCCCCGACGAGACCACGGCGCACGATGCGGCGCTTGCGCACCTCAAGGCGCGCGGCTCCGAATATCAGTGGCTCAATCCCAAATGTGAATTCATCGTCTGGCGCGAGCGCCAGATCGATCCGCCGGCGATCATCGATGTGTCGGTGTCGCCGGAGTAGCGGCCGGAACGAATGGCACCGCTCCGTGTTGTCAGGTCGAATTCAGTGGTGCTGGCGGCTGTGCGACGCGGCCGTCCAGCTTTGAGAAGCCCCGGCGCCCAACGCCGGGGTTTTTCTTTGCGGCGCGCTCGAACAACAGAGCAGCGAATAACAAAGCAGCCACACGGGCGTTACACCGGGTGGCTGCTTTGACGACTGTCAGCTTCGCGCAAGATTCCGTCGCCGTCATCTCAACCGCCGAACGCCGGACAACGTTCCGGCGTACGGCAAATTTTCGTGCGGCCTTTGTTGACCGTCAGACCGGCAAATTGTCGTTCAGCCCCGGCGGGACTTCGCCTTGCGCGGCCCGCTCGGCGAGGAGCATCTTTTCGGCCTCGTACCAGAAAGTGTCCATCCTCCCCGCGGGCTCGCCGGCTTGCCGCCAGAGATGATAGGCGCGGTCCCGGATCTGTTCCTCGCTCAGACTGGCCATGTGACGTCTCCCTTTGGGAAGCAAAGCGTGACGATGCCCGAGAGTTCCTTGTCCGTGTCTGACACACCAGCCGGCGGTCGTTGCGACGCTCCGAGAGAGGGAGCCGCCGCGACGACGTCGCGGGCCCCTTAGACGGAGTCCTTGGCCACCTTCAGCGGCGAGGCCTTCACCGACTTGCTCGCCGGCTTCGCCGCGAACTGCATCGGCTCCTTGGTGAAGGGGTTGACGCCCATGCGGGCCTCGGTCGCCGGCTTGTTCACGACCGACATCTTGACGAAGCCGGGAATGACGAACTCGCCGGACTCGTTGAGCTCCTTGTAGCCGACCGTTGCCATGTACTCGATGACCGACTTCACGTCGTTCTTCGACAGCTGCGTGCCCTCGGCAATTGCATCAATCAATTGAGTTTTCGTCATCTTCGCCATGTCTGAATTCCTTTTGTGCGGGTGAGCAGATCCTGCTCAGGACGCGGCTGAACCACGCAAGTGTGATGCCGATTCACGCCGGAGGTCATGAAGTCACGGGGCTTAGAACCCATTGAAGCCCAAAACACAAGCATGGCTTCGGCTGGGGTTCCACCCTTTCCCGCGAAAGTGTCGCAGCATGCGCCGCGTTGGCTTTGAACCATTCTGCCGCTGGCGCGTCTAACTAATTGAAGTCCCCAAGCTTCACCCCCATCAGAGAGCCCCGCTTCCCCCAGGCGGGGCTTTCGCTTTTGGTGGCCTGGTGGAGCGCGCCGGCTGTTATATGGTCGGATGTTTCTCGTGAGGGGCTGATGAAGATTGCCATTGTTATCGCCGGCCTGATCGTCGTTGCGGTCGCCGCCCTGGTCGCCATCCAGCCGGAGTTTTTGAAGCCTGCGTCTCTGGCGCAGGTCAAGAAGTCCGACATCTTCGGCTTTTCGCCCGGGATGACATTCGAGGAGACCAACAAGCTCGTCACGCAACGTCACTACCGCTGCCGACAGGGTCGCGGTTCGTACATCCTCGAATGCGAAATCAACGGCGCCAAAGTCACGGTCTATAATGACGACGTCGACGCCAGCCACCCCATCCGGCGCGTCAATGCCGCGTTGAACAATCCGGGACCGCAGGACGCGGCCGTCAAATCGATCTCCGACCAGTTCAACGCCCAGCCGACCAGGGACGCCCGCGACGGATGGACGTGGATCGTCGGCCGTGGGCTCAAGCTGAGCTACGACGGCAGCGCCTTGAAGCTCGTGGACGAGGCCTGGGATAACAGGCTTCGCAACGACGAAGCCAAGCGCTAGGCGCGCTGCGCCGAAATGAGCGGACCGTCACCGCAACCCGGTTATCCCCAGCCATCGCGTCACCTCGTCGTGAAACCTGCGACCCGGCACGCCTTGTTGAGACTTCGGTAACCTAACCCATCCACTCTCCCCGCCAGTATCGTTGCGTTGGAGTAAACCCACAGTGCTGAATTTTGACGAGCTGCGTGAACTCGCGGCTGATGTTCGCGTGTTTGTTGACATCGCCGAGGACAAAGCCGAAGCGCTCAAGGCCGTCATCGCGGCTTACGACGTGGTGCTGGCGATCTTCCCCTCGCAGGAGGGCATGGGCCTCCACGTCATCAAGGGCAAAGAGATCCTGGACAGAATCGCCAATTCGCGGACCCACGCGATCTACAGCCACACGGCGATTGCGGTTCCCGACCTCGAGCATGCGCAGATGCTCAAATATCTGACAGCACCTGTCGAACGACGGATTGCTGCGTAGTTGCCGACGGCAGGCGCATCCCCACAATGACCGGCGGATAGGAACGGTCGGCTCTCCCGCACATTGACCCGTCTCCAGATGAGGAGATTGCAATGAGCGTTGAAGGTAAAGCCAAGGAAGCCGCCGGCTACGTCAAGGAAGAGCTGTACGAGCACGGCAAGTCGCCCGGGAGCCAGAAGAAGGCTCAGGAGGGTCGCGACCTCAGGAACGAAGGCCGCGTAGAAGACGGCAAGCCGCCGAAGACGACGAAGCCCGGCACCGGTCACTAGACTGACTTTTGTCAAAGCCGCCCCTGGCCATGTCAGGGGCGGCTTTTCATGTGCGCTCGTGCCCCGGACGCAGCGCTCCCGGCGATGCGAAGCATGGTCCAACAGCGACAAACACGCTGCGGCTACGTCCCATCTCGCATGTCCCTGGTCGCGAAGTGACATCCAAACGCCACCAGGACCAGAGCAAACGTCGAGCCGAGCAGAATTCGCAGGGTCGATCCCATCTCCTGGCTCACATACCGGACATCGTGCCGGTGCGCGTAGCGTTCAGGATGCGCGGCATCAGGCGCCTGGGGAGAACTCGTCAAAAGCACAAGCCACGCGACGGTCCCGCAAATCGCCGCAACCCTCGCAATCTTTCCGAGCCTTTGAAGCCAGCGCTTCATGCCGCTCCCATCATGGCGTGGATCTCCGCTGCGCCTTTGTCCGGATCAGCTTTCATAAGCTCCAGGAGGTCGCCGCGCCTCTCAAGTCTTCGGCTTGGTCAGCAGCCTGAGAGCACTGAGAACGATGAGAATGGCGAAAGCACCGAGAGCGTAGGTGAGTGCATTCACGAGCCAGGAAATGGCAATCCCTGCGAAGCTGGAGCCTCCGACCGCTCCCCAGAACAAATACGCTGCGGTGATGCCGGGCCACTCCAGCGAAAGAAAAGCGAAGTCGGTCAGCGGCTCGATGGCGAGGAGCACCGAGGAGATGAGCGCCCCGATGGCCAGTGCGATGATGAGGTTTGCCTTCACGGAGAGCATCAAAAACCCAGCAGCCCGGCGATAACCGGAACGAGGAAATAGGCGGCGAGCCCAAGAAGGCCGCCCACGACAAGGCGTGCCCCGCGGCCGTGAATCTTCGTATCGAGCCACGCACAAACGGTCACCGCAGCCTGTCTCAGCCAGTCACCGACCAGGATTCTGACGAGATCAAACAGGAGTTCTGCAAAGAAAGCGGCCATGGCGTTTAGTCGCCCTACCTCTGGCGGGGTTCAACCGCCGAGGGTTGGCCATCGAGGGCGCCGGTTCGATAGGTTGCTGGCGAGGTCACTGTTCGACACTCATAAACAGCCATCATCGCCGAGGAACGGGCCGATCGGGACCGGATTGGTTTTCCGTCACCGTGAGTGATGCCGATGCGGATTGACGAAAAGCCGGCCGAGGCGGGTTCTCATTTAAGAGAATTCCCTGCATAGTGCGGCATGGCCAAAGCAAAAGTGACCTTCAAAACCGTCCGCCTCTCAGACAGCGACTGGAAGATACTGGCGGACTACCCCGACCACGAACAGCGCGAAATCACCGGATTCGCCAGCAAGGCAGATGCCGACGACTGGATCAACGGCGATCGCAAGATCGCATGGCTCCGTTCCCAAGGTTACGCCAAGTGAGCTAGCCAAGTGACGTAGCTGTCGCGCGCACGTCGCGATCCCCCTTTTTGATGTTGCAGCCGCATCGTGTCATGTCCTTGCGCGGACAGACGGTCACGCATGCGCGGCTCACGCCTTGCGTTAGGACCCGCTAGCGCCCCCTGCAACCAAAAGGAGTAAATTCAACCGTCGTCAATCAAGGGGAGATCGTCATATTGCCGGACCAGATCCCCTGGGGCCCGGTCGACGCGCGTGGCGCAAGTGCCATTGGCTTGCTTTCGCCGAAGGTGGTGGAGAAGCTGGGGTATATGATGGGGCTGGTGCGGGAGCGAGCGTGACTCGTTCGCATCCGTCGCGAAGCGCGAACGCTGCTCGCAGCCACTTCAATTCGTCGTGGTCTTGCCGCCGCGCATGGACACGAGCTTGTCCTCACCAAATCCGAGAATGAGCCAAGCGGTCTCATCGAAACCGTCTGCGAGCTTTCCCTCGTGAGAATACACGATCTGAGCAGCTTCCGACTTCGACGGCGGTCCCAACGCCGTGATTACCTCCTGACGCGACATACCTAAATGCAGCTTGCTGTCGAGGACGACGGGCGAGAACTTTTCCGGGATGATGGCGCAATCGGCCGAGGCCCCGGCGTCTTTCTCGGTGAGCTCTTCAACGATCTCCGTGACGAGATGGTCCGGGCCGCCCATCTCTCCGCTGGACACCACCCATAATCGATGCTGCGCGCGCCGATAACACAGCCAATAGATGCTATCTCCAGCGTCGCCTTGGTGTCGGATGGTCCCTTCGCCCACGGCTTCGCGAACCGCGCCGAGCCGCGTCTCTTCGAAGCGGCCGGCGAATGCGCCTAGCGAAAAGCGGGTCGCCAATCTCTTCACGACTGTCGGCGGCACGCGCTCGAACGCATGTTCGTCGACTGGGGGCGGCGGTGTCTGCGCGGAGCAGTCGTCCGCGGGGATCGCGAAAAGGAGAAGGAGCAAGAAGAGCGTCTTTCGACCATCAAATCCGAATTGCCTATATATTTCTCGCCTCAGCAGGTCGCGCCTAGGCGTCGAGAGTGCGGGCATCAGTTTCTGGGTGTCGGACACGTCAGTCACCCCAGCTTCCCTTCATTGATCTTGTGCGCAACCTCGCCAACAGAGCTGCCAACGATGACGGCGGTCACGATTGGCCAAAAACCCGCCACCATGACGATAGCGCCCCAACGCATGTCTTCGCCGGGCCGTCTGTAGCCATCGTTGATGCCGCCGAGGATCAACCAGATCAGGCAGCCAATTGCATATCGTTTGAACCATTTCACGGCGAAATACCTTCCAGATATGGGCATTAGTGACCATGGCATTGAGGATGGTTCATCGGCAGGACCGGGCTTGCTCATTGACGAGAAGCGCTGAATTCCGCTGACAGCGCATTGGAGTTACGGTGACAGTGCATTCAACCCGCTGCCATCTGCCGTCGGAGTTGAGTGCACTGTCACCGTAACTCCGATCAATTCAATCTACGCTGTGCGGTCCAGCGAGGCGGAACGACGTTCGTCAAGAGCGAAAATACACGCGTTTGTTTTGACGCCATCTGGGTCTCGCTCCACCACGCAGATTGTGAATACGAATAGTTGAAGCGCATTACGGCCCTAACAATCGGATCACCTTGCGGCAGCGCAACGAAGCGATTGAGAGGGCATATGTAGATCGGCGCCTCCCCTGGCTCGATGAAGTTCGATGCCGCAACGTTTAGGGTGATGTTCGCGACGCCGTTGTTATTTCGGGTCGTCACTTCGATCAGCTCGCAGATGATCTTCAGGTCTGTAATCTTGAAGACCTTGCTATTGTTCGTGACCGTGAAGGGAACGTCGAAAGGCGACGCCAGAGAGGGGGCGCCTGCGTCAAACTCCGGCTCAGTCGGCCAGAACGGCTGAAAGGTGCCCGCGAGGAAGCCTATCCCCGCTACGGTTAGACCAGCCAGCACGCGGCCTACGATAGTGTCTGCGAGACGTCTAGGCGGTTGCTTGTCTCGTCCGGCCATTGCGCTTCCCCTCAAGGAAAGTTTGTTAGCTCCTGCATCTCGTCCAAGGAGTTGACCGAAGGTCCGATAACCGTCCTTGGAATTACGGTGACTGTGCTGCCACCGTAATCGCTCGCATAGCGCGGGATTTATCTGTTTTGGACTCTACTATAAGCTGCGGCTCGGGACTCCTTACCGGGACGCATCATGTTTTACCGTATAATTTTGGTCGCTCTCGTTCGGACGCTTGCTGAAACCGTACGTGGCGAGACGATTTCGGGAGTAACGGTGACAGTGCATTAAATTAATTCGCGGTCTGCTTCGATCCACACTTGGTGGAAGGATCAATTGAGTGCACTGTCACCGTAATCTCCGGTTTCAGAAGCTGGCCGGTCAGTCGATCGAGGCGAGCGATGAACGATCGTCTCCGAGAGTGCGCACCGCTACGATGTTATTGGCAAGAGCTACTACGTCGGTGTGATTAAACTCAGCAGAGCGAGAGCGCCCCCTAATCCCGCTGCGGCGGCGGATGTGTAGGCAGCCCTCGAATTAAATTTTGACTGCTCATCAAACGTCGCGTGAAAATCGATGACCTCGCCAGTGCCCAACTTTACGTGGATGCCGCCACCGAACACACCACCGACCGAAGTTGTGGATGCCATAACCTTAGCTCGCGCTGACTTGATCCAGTATAATCCCGATGCAACAGCGCAGCCAGCCGTAGCTAAAGTCAGCAAGACTTTCAGATATTGAATCGCAACAACCATCGCTCTTGCGCCCCCGCGCGCTCCGTCTGGAGCGTACTACTATTCACACGGAAAAGCTGCTATTAGCAAGGCTTTCAACCGACCTTCAGCTTTAGAGAGCCCCTATATGGACGAATTTTTGAAATTGTATGGTTCGGGCGACAGTGCCGCGATGGCGCTCGGAATATTCTTGGCCTTCCTCGGGCTCTTCGCTCCCAAGAAGTTCTTCGGCATCGAATTCGATTGGACGCCGGCTACTTCCGCGGCAGCACTAATCTCCGGAGTGGCATTCTTTGCGTTCTCTTACCCGCAGCTGCGTTTCTGGCAATCGAACACTAGTAATGTTGATCAAGCGACTATCGCGAAACTGGTGTTAGACACGCAGCAGGGCATTGATTCAATCAACGCCGCTCGTTCTGGAAACAGTTATCCATATTGCTCTGACCACGCGGGAGCCGGTCTAGCACCTCTAAATGACGCAATAACGATCTTAAATAAGATAGCGAAGGCGAAGTGACGAGCTGTCACCGCAATTGCGGGAAGATGACCTGCCTCAACGTGTCTTTATGGTTCTTATGACGACTTGGGTGTTTCAATGATTGCGGCATTGACCGACTATGCGACAAGGATTTGGGAGTTCGCTTTCGCTTTCTTCACTCAATTCTTCCTTTTGGCGACTGGGATAATCTTTCTAATAGATCAGCTTCTGAGTCGAAATTTTTGGCCGAAAGCCTTTTTGGATTGGCTCCATGAGCACTGGCCTGAAGAAGGCCGCCACAGGACCTTCCGACGGCTAGTAATAGTTGGTCTAGCTATCTCTGCGTTTCTAGCCTTCGATCGCGTGAATGAAGACCTCAAAAAGCAGACCGCGCAACTCAACCAACAAAAGGACCCGACGCAAGGCAAACCAGTCGAAAATCGCGCCAGCATGAGCTTCGAGATGGAACGTGCTGGCTGGAAACATAATGTTCTCAATCGTTACAACGTGGTCCGATATCCCTTGGCTTACAGCCTAAGCAATGGGAAATGGGCGTTGATACTATTCTATGATAAGCAGTTCATCCCTATTCGGGCTGACGTCAAAATCGACAATCGAGAGATAAAAGCTGGCTGGGAGGCACAATACTTCTATCCGGAAGCCGCAATATTTCTCTTCGATGGCGAATTAATCAAAGACGGCATCACGGTCGAGATTTCGTTGCATGGCTCAGAATAGGGCATCCCCCAACCGGCACACTGTGTAAATCGGCTTGTTGGCCAGAAAGACACTAACCCGGTCAATTGGCATGCATGGGCCAAGAGCATCATCCGGCAACGGCGTGAATTGCGGTGACGGTGATTAAACTCATTCGCCGTCGCCCCTGCTGACTCTGTGGCTTCGGTCCACGCTTGGGGCGATACTTCACCAGCAGGTTTCGACCTCACGTGCATGTGCGCACGCCCCCTGCCCCTCCTCCCACTTTCCTGCTATCTCCTGTCCCCGCCGTTCCGGCCCAAACCAAAACACCTCCGTATCAGGGAGCAACAACCATGCGATACCTCCATACCATGCTGCGCGTGCGCAATCTCGATGTCGCGCTGAAGTTTTACCAGGATGCGCTGGGACTGAAGGAGGTGCGGCGGATCGAGAATGACAAGGGGCGCTTCACGCTCGTCTTCCTGTGCTCGGCGGACGATCTCGAGGCGCTGAAGAAGCAGCCGCAAACGCGCGGCGCGCCGCTGGTCGAGCTCACTTACAATTGGGACGAGGAGAAGTATGGCGAGGATCGCTTCTTCGGCCATCTCGCCTATGAGGTCGACGACATCTACGCAACCTGCGCGCAGCTGATGAAGGCCGGCGTCACTATCAACCGGCCGCCGCGCGACGGCAACATGGCCTTCGTCCGTTCGCCGGATCTGCACTCGATCGAGTTGCTGCAGAAGGGCGAGCCGAAGGCGCCGGCCGAGCCCTGGTCGTCGATGCCGAATACCGGCCACTGGTAGGGCCGCGACGCAGGAACCAGCCCTCGCTACCGGTGTTGTCCTTCCGACATAACGATTGGAGGAGGACGCAATGGGACGAGGACTGTTGCTGTGGATGCTTGGCGTGCCGATCCCGGTGATCATTCTGTTGTGGCTGTTCTTCGGCCACTGATCATCGGGCTCGATTTGCCGGGTTCGATTTGCCAGGCTCAACTTGCTAGGTTCAACTTGCCAAGTTCAGCTTGCAATGAAAGCTCCGCCGACGGCGGAGCTTTTTGCATGAGGGGCGCGCCGCAATCGCCGTCGCTCCCGCCAGGGAATTCCGCTATCACGCGCGCCAAAGCGAAACGCGGGAGGACTTCATGCCGGACACCAAGCGGACGATCTGGGGCCGCGCCAACTCGGTCAACGTGCAGAAGGTGCTGTGGTGCCTCGCCGAGCTCGACCTGCCCTATGAGCGCATCGACGCCGGCATGAGTTTCGGCAAGACCCGCGAGCCCGACTATCTCGCGATGAACCCCAACGCGCGGATCCCGACGCTGGTCGAGGGCGACTTCGTGCTGTGGGAATCGAACTCCATCATGCGCTATCTCTGCCTCGCGCATGGCCGCGGCACGCCGCTCTATCCCGAGGCAGCGAAGCTGCGCACCAGCGTCGACCGCTGGCTCGACTGGACGCTGTCGATGGTGCAGCCGGTGGACCGCCCGGTGTTCTGGGGCATCGTGCGCACGGCCCCCGCCGAGCGCGACATGATCCAGGTGCAGCGGGATGCCGACGCCGCCGCCGAGGTCTGGGCCATCGCCGACCGCCTGCTCTCGTCGCGCCGCTTCATGGATGGCGACCAATTCACGCTGGCCGACATCGCGGTCGGCGCCTATGCGCGGCGCTGGCTCGGCGTCGAGGGCATCACCCGTCCGGCGCAACCGCATTTGACCCGCTGGCTCGCCGAGCTCGGCAAGCGGCCCGGATTTGCCCAGTTCGTCGCACCGCCGATGTCGTGAGCCGGCGGCGCGGCGTAAGCTGTGCTGACTGCGCGATGAATCGTCGTCACGGCGCATGCATCAAGCGTCGCGCCGGCACTTGACGGCTACTGTGCATGGGGTTGTTTTCGCGTTTTTGCTCTGGGCGGTGCCTAGCGCCAGCCGCGCTCGACCAGCAGCACGCAGATGATCAGCACCAGCGTCACGGCGGCGGTGGCGAGCTTGGCCGTCCAGCTCAGGCCGCGCCCGACCCACAACAGCAGTGCGCAATACATCACGAAGGGGACGATGATGTCGGGCCGCATGAGATCCGGCGGCATCGGCTTCAGCGCCTGACCGTGGTCTCGACGCTGACCGAGCCGCCGATCTTCACGCAGGTGCCGGTACCCTCGACCATGACGAAGCGCGGGCCATAGGAGGCGCAGGAACCGGCCTTCGCCGTGCCACCCGTCCCCTTCAGCGGCAGAGCCTTGCCGGCCTGCGGCCCCTCGGCAGGCGGAAGGCGCAGGGCCTCGGCCGCGGCCGCGGACGTGGCCAGCAACGGGAGGAGGATGAGGAGCGGCGCGCGCATGCAACCGTTCTAGCCCGGACCGGCGCCCCGCGCCATCCGGGTCGCCTCGCCCGGGATCAGATGAACTTGACGCCCGCCGATTTGCCGCGGCGCCAGATCACCTGGCAGCTCCGCCCGGTGCGGGCATCACGCGCGAACGCCATCCGGATCACGCCCGGGAGCTGGCTCGCGTCCTCGTCCAGCATGATCTTCGCGCCGGTATCGGAGATGTCCTGGACCAGGCAATGCCGCGCCGCGAATCCGCCGTCGAGCGTGATCCAGGCGTGCCGCGACAGCGATTTGCGGGCTGCGCGCTTCTTGGGCTGGGGCATGGACAAATTTCTCCGGTTCCAGCGCTAGCTCAGGCCCCCCTAAGAAACCGTTGAAATCGCCCCCGAATGTAACGGGGGTGGAGGCTATCCACCGGTCCCAAAAGACCGTTCCCGAACGGCTTGCCCACGGCGCCAAAGGCCACTATACGTTCGCCCGCTGCAGCCGCCGGGCTCGACTCGGATGGCCGGCGGCCATGCCGTGAAAAGCGGCGGGGCCTTGTGTTTGCTCCCTTCGTCTATCGGTTAGGACGCCACCCTTTCACGGTGGAGAGAGCGGTTCGATTCCGCTAGGGAGCGCCAACAAAATCAATCACTTGCCGCCCTCCTCCGCCGCCGTGTCCAACACCTGTCCAATATACGGGTATGGACTCGTACACAGCGCCGGGTCGCGGAGCTGCGCGAAATGGAGCGCCTTTGCTCGGATTGGGCGGACGATGACGATCTCGTTCTCGCGCGCGATGGACTGAACGCGCTGGCGGCCGACTACCGCGCAGCTGCGGACGCGATGGTTCCCTCTGGTGCTGTTTGGGACCTTTAGGGCGCGGTGAGCGTTGAGGCGTTAGCACCGGGGCAGGATCGCGAACCCCGGAGTTCGGATCATGAGCACGATCCCTGCGGACCTCGAAAGAAAGTTCGAACAACGGTGGGCCGCCAGATTGGCGCGGCACATTCCGCCGGCTCCATTTGCGCGCCCAGCCTGTCCGAGGTGCAAGGCCCAGATGATGCTCGTCAGCATCGAGCCAAAAAGCCTAAGCGTGGACCTGCACATGTTTCGCTGCGCTGTCTGCAATCACGCACTTACGACATTCGCAACGCATGAAGATCCCATGCATTCCAATGGCCGCTGGCTTCAAGGCGATTTGCGCCCACCGAAGTAACCCGCGCTGCAAGTCGTGACCGAAGGCGAGATGCCGCGGCTGCCGGAAGGTTTCAGGGTCGAGCTCGACAAGGACGGTTGGCGGCACTGACTCGCGCGAAGCGGCGATGGCCTCAATGCATCTGCCGCTCTGACTGATCTTCACTAATCCGCCAGCCGCGTAGGGCATGACCATGTCCGATGACTGGACCAAACGAGCGACGAACATCCTTCGAGAACTTCATGCTGCCGAGACGGAGCTAATCGGCAGGGGTGTTATCCTGACCGACGGTAAGGCGGGGACGGTTGATCACGTCTTCCTTGACGAGGTGCACGGGCTCCGGATCTCGATCGGTGGCCACGACGGCAAGTGGCCGATTTCGACTCTGAAGCTTCTAGACTCCGGTTTCGCCAGATAGCTTGTCCGCCCGGTCACCGTCCGCGGTGATCACTCGGTGACCGGGCGCCCAGCGCGGACTTCGAAGGCCTGCTCGCCGGTGCCTGGCCGAGTAAGCCAGTCACAGTTTACCTGGAGTGGCAGCCATGATGCAGAACGTTGTAGCCGGATGCGTCGCAGTGGCTTTGATTATCCTGGCCTTGATTGGCTTCGCCCAAACGCACCATGAATGTTGGCACGGGCACGTGCTCCTAACCCATGAGCCCTGCGGATCCGTCAGCCCTTCAATATAGGAACAACCATTTTCCGCTGATCTAGGCGCGGGACCAAAGCCCCGCCGCTCGTGAAGTTCTGCCAGCACAGGTAAGCTTGCGGACGACTCAGCGCGAAAGCCCCCCTACCGCCCGGTAACCGCCTTCTGGCGCGCAGCGTTCAGGCCTGCCTTTGTCTGTGCAGTTGCGGCACTCGCGGGCTCTCGATTTGGGGGCGGCTCATTGAGGTCTCGGGCCCACGGCGCGCCAGATCGAACAACTGACTTCGGAGCGGCATGTTCTGAGCTGGAGCAGGCAGAGACGAGAGAGACGACAACAAGGGACATCCCCGTCCGGCCCAACGTTTGAGTGATCCTGTTCATCAGGCAATCAACTTCTGGCGCGGCCTTACTGTTGGCGCCTGCGATCCGCTCTAGCATCGAAATAGATGACCACCGCGAATGTGGCGCCTAGAGCCAAAACGCTGACACAGCCGGTAATCAACGCCACCGCCATCATAGCTGGATCAGTATTTCTACGGCGTCAGGGCTGGGCAATTCACGAATGATTAGCGCATGCAACAAGGCTGGGGCCCGCCAGCGTGAACCGGCGGGGCCTTTGCTTTTCCACACCCACGATGCGCCCGCGTTCGTTCCGCGGCCCAAGGGATTGATAATTTGACTCTCGCGGCGCCAGGCTTCGATGGCGCAATGACCAAGGTAGAGAACCGAGCGGCCGCCAGGACCTACCACCAGGAGCGGATGCGTAAGCTCGACGAGGAAGCCAAAGCAGCACGCATTTTTAGACGGGGATAAACGACCATGGACATCATCCCATCTCTTTCACGGTGGAGAGAGCGGTTCGATTCCGCCAGGGAGCGCCATCATCCGGGCCATCGGGTGATGCGGCGAAATCCGCCCCTCTCCCTGAACCTCCCTGCCCCTGACCGACGACCAATGTCCCGTTGGAACCGGTACAGGCCATGGTGCTGCATAAATCCCCCTCGGACCGCCAGACCGGCGCCGCCTCGCCGGCACCGCCGTCGTGGATGCACCGTACAGCGCCCTACGCGCCGGAGCGGCGCGCCAGAATGCTGGAGCACATGGCGCGCGCCCGATCGCTTCCGCAGCCCCAGGCCGCAACCGCGATAGCGCCGTCGCGCACGAGCGGCGTGGACATTCTCGGCGATGCCTTCGGCTACACGGTCCTGTTCGGTGTCATCGCCCTGCTGTTCCAGTCGCGCATTCCGCTCTATCTCGGCGCCTATCTCTTCCTCACCGACGGCGAGCGCATCGAGCACGCGCTCAGAGTGGTCGGCATCCGGTTCGAGCCGGATACGGTCGGTCCCGACATCATCAAGGGCTTCGCATCCCTGTTCGGATGGTTCGCGCTGCTCGCATCCTTGCAAGGCTCCGTCCCGGCCTGGCTTGCGGCATGGATGCCGCCGGCCGCATCCTGGTCCACCATTGCCGGCATCGCCGTCGTGTTCGCGACCGTCGAAGCGTCTGCGGGGCTGGCTATGCGGCACGCATTGCCGTGGTTCGGATTCCAGATCAGGCCGGACAGCCTGACCGCGACGGCGATCAGGCTCCTCATGGCCCTTGGCCTGCTCGCCTTGCTGGTGCTGCTCGGATCTCTCTGAGCGGCGCGCAATGACGATGTCGTGAGATGGCCGGGGCGTTTACCGGAAATTTACCCCTGCTATTTGATCGGCGTATCGTTTGCTTAGACGTTGCGCCCTACCGTGAATCTACGGAAACAATCCGAAACACGATTGGCGTTCATGTCCGTCTCAGAGTTCCTCCGGCGGCGTGCAGTGGAAGTCAGCGTGAGCGGCAGCTACTCGCTGCCGCGCTGGTACGATTGTGAGGGCCAGCTGCGCACCTTCGCCTGCCGCACCAAGCGTGTCTCCCCGTTCCGCATGATCGTCGACGTACCAGTCGTGGGCAAGGTCGGCGAGCGCGTGACCTCCTATTTCCAGGACTTTGGCGAATTCCAGTGCACCATCAGCGCGACGCTGAAGGCGGGCTTTCTGATGGAACTCGAGATGACGCGGGAGCGGCGCGCCTGGATGTCGGAAAAGCTGACCTGGCTGGAGAAGAAGCAGAAGGACGCCAGCATTCAGGAACTGCGCAATGACGCGCGCTTCGTTCCCCAGGTCTCGCACACCTTTCTGACGCTCGCCGACGGCAGCACCCATGCCTGCTTCATCATCGACGTCTCCACAGCCGGTGTCGCGATATCCTGCGAATACGACCCGCCGATCGGAACCCCGCTTGCGGTCGGTGCCTGCGTCGGACGCGTCATTCGCAAATTCGACAACGGCTTTGCGGTCAAGTTCGCCGAAAAGCAGCAGCGGGACGACCTCGTCCGCCTGGTCGTCCGTACGCCCATGCTGCAATCGGCCTGAATCGGCCCGATCGATTTTAACTCAACTTTAACTAAATACTGGAGGTGCCGATCCCCGCGCGGTAGGGTGTGACCCAGCACGTCCGCAATCACTGCGGGCCTCGACTTATTGGAAGTCCTGGAATGTCCATCGCTGAGTTCGCCCCGGCAGAGACCGCCCAAAACGCGCCCGCCGTCGCAAAGCCGCAGCTCCCGCCCGGCGTCATCACTGAAGGCCCGCTCGTTCAGGCCAAGTTGCGCGAAAGCTATCTCCTCCTCGGCATTCTCTACGTCGGCGCTGTCGCGGGCATCATCTGGGCCATCACGCAAGGCGTCGGCAAGGTGGAGCTGTTCACCTTCGCCTGGATGTTCGCGCTGACCACATTCGGCATCGGCGCAGGCATGCACCGCCTGTTCGTCCATCGCAGCTTCCGCACCGGCCCGATCATGCGCGTCTTCTTCTGCGCCATCGCCCAGATGGCGGTGCAGGGCTCGATCGCGAAATGGGTTGCCAACCACCGCCGCCATCACCTCTATGCCGATGACGTCGGCGATCCCCACAGCCCGCAATTCGACGGCTTCGGCAATCGCTATGTCAGCGCGCTCAAGGGTTTCCTGCACGCCCAGGGCAGCTGGGTGTTCGACCAGGCGACCACCGACAACGAATACTACGCCAAGGACATTCTCGCCGATCCGATCGCGATGTTCTTCGTGCGCACGCGCTGGGTCTGGTACGGGATGTCCGCTGTCTTCATTCCCGCCGTAATCGGCTACACCTTCGGCGGCGTGCACACCATGATCGGCTGCGTGCTGTTCTCCGGCCTGCTCCGCTGTTACCTGCTGATCCTCACCAGCCAGCTCACCGGCTCGGTCTGCCACGCCTACGGCTATCGCCGCTTCGAGGTCGAGGACGCCTCGACCAACGAGTTCGTGACCACGATCCTCACCTTCGGCGAGGGTCTGCACAACAACCATCACCGCTTCCCGCGGGACGCCTATATCTCGCACGCCTGGTGGGAGATCGATCTCAACGGCCTGATCATTCTGGGCATGGAGAAGATCGGCCTCGTCCACGACGTCTTCCACGCCTCGCACCGTCAGCTCGAGCTGGCGTCCGAAACGGAGGCGCAGGCGGCCACGACGGGGCGCTAAAGGCGGCAGGCGGCGGCCGTTCCTCCGGCCGCCCTGCCTCCGCTCCGCTGCCCTATCGCGGCCCCATTGCGGGATCAGCTTTTGAGGGTCTGTGCCTCGTGCCGGACCTCATTTGCAGACTTGCGATCGGGGGACCGAATGGCAGTCAACAAGATTAGGATTGATAAGATCACTTGGGACAGAGTTGGCCGGGTCACCGAGCCCGGACGCTACATGTACACCTTTGGCTGGCTGACGATTACGGCTGGCGATCTCGATATCTGGAAGCAATATCCGCAAGCCGCCTTCACGCTGCTGGCGCACCACGCCGAGCCGGACGAGGCCGTCGGCGAGGAATTCCATCTCGGCGCCTTCGACATCGCGCCGGACGCGCCGCCGCCGTTCACCACGCATTGAAGCGCGGGAAGCGCCGGCCCAAACCGCCTTGCGGGCTGCGCGCGGCGCAGGCGACTGCGGGAACGCATGGCATGCACGTTGCTTAATCAACGTCATGATGCACATCCCTGCCGTCGACCAGGCCCTCCTGCTGCTGCTCATCGTCTTCTGCCTTGGCACGTGCCTCGTACGCGCCTTCTGGGAGCTGGAGCAGCTGCGGGCACGCCGGGTCGCTGCGCCGCCACGTGGGCGCACAACGAAGCGTGACTAGGCCGGTTAGCCCGGCCGCGCGTTGTCCAGGCGGAAGCCCCGCCGCCTCTGGACTCGCCGCTCAGTCACGTGCATCGTGAATCGAAGAAACCTGCGCAGTGCCTTGATCTGACTTGCCAATCGCGATCCGGTGGCGGGCGCGGGCCGCTCCCATCGATGACGAACTGGTTCTGTCATGCGCTTGATTGCGCTCGCAATCTACACGTTCGGTGCCGATCCCGATGAACGCCGGCTGTCGCGCCTGTTAAGTGACGCGACAGCAAATGCATGACACATGGTCGCATCGGTAGACGTAGATAAGCAAATCAAGGGAACCTATTTTCGGCGCCGATGTACCTGATTGAAGCTTTGCCCACCGTCATCGGAACTGCCGCCATCGCCCCGGCGCTGCTGATGCTGTGGCTCGTCATTGCCGCCGAGGAGCGCCCGGGACCGCCGGCCCAGGTCTGGACCGCCTTCCTGCTCGGCGCGGCCAGCATTTCGCGCCCTTCGCCAAGATGGTTGCAGCCCCCGACAACCCCTGGGCGGCGCTCGCCATGCATTCGGTCTTCGGGGTCGCGCTGCCCGAGGAAGCGGTCAAGGTGATCGCCATCGTGCTGGTCTCCTCGACCAAGCGGCGGACCTTCGCCAATCCGATGGATACCGTGGTCTATGGCGCCGCCGTCGGCCTCGGCTTCGCCGCCTACGAGAACCTCGCCTACCTCGTCCAGCACGCCGAGATGTGGCGCTCGCTGGCCGCCCTGCGCAGCGTGCTGACCGTACCGTTCCACGGCGCGCTCGGCATCATCGCCGGCGCCTACCTGACGATCGCGCGCGCCGGCACGGCGCTGGGTGCCAACCGCCACCATCGCGACTGGGCCCGCCTGTCCAGCCGCCTGCTGATCTTCGCAGGCCCGGTCGCGCTGCATTCGGCCTTCGACTTCCCGCTGCTGACCTTGCAGCGGATGCCCGATCTCGATCCGACGCTGCGGATGTGGCTGGGCGGAGCGAGCCTGCTGATCGGCTTCAGCTCGATCGCCTTCGCCATCCGCCTGGTGCGGCGGGTCGCGCGCCATCACGCGCCGCGGACCGATATCGCGCGGGAGCGGCTCAGCCAGCTGCGCCGGATGTGGGCGCTGCTGCTCGCCGGCGGCGGCGTCGGCTTCCTCGGCCTCGCCTTCGTGCTGACCTCGATCCATCACTGGCTGATCAACCCCGAGCGCAATCTGACATTGGCCCTGATCCCGATCGGCTTCGTCTCGATCCTGCTCGGCCTCGCGCTCCTGATTGTCACGATCGCGATCTACATTCTCGGCCGCAACCGCGTTCGCACCAGCGGCGAAGGTTTTTCGTCAGCGCACGGCGGCGGTTGAGCCACGGGATGGCAAGCGCGGTGTGTGCATACTAGATTGAGCAGACATCTTTCGATCTGGAGCCTGCCGATGACATCGCCTGAGGATTTTTCCCGGCTGCAATCCGCCATGAGCGAAACGGTCAAGGCGCATTGGAAGGCCTTCCTGTTCGAAGGCATCCTGCTTGCCGTTCTCGGCGTCGCCGCGCTGATCCTGCCGCCGCTCGCAAGCCTTGCGATCACGATCTTTCTCGGCTGGATGTTCCTGATCAGCGGCATTGGCGGGCTGATCGTGACCTATTGGGCGCGCAGCTCGCCGGGATTCTGGTGGTCGCTGATCTCGGCCGCGCTAGCCGTGCTCGCCGGCATGCTCCTGCTGGCCCGGCCGATGCAGGCCGTGCTGACGCTGACCATCGTGCTCGGCGCCTACTTCCTCGCCGAGGGCGTCGCCACCATCATGTATGCGCTGGAGCACCGCCGCGAGCTGAGCAGCCGCTGGTCCTGGCTCTTGATCTCGGGCCTCGTCGACATCGCGATCGCGTTCATGGTGATCACGGGGCTGCCGAGCTCGGCGGAATGGGCGATCGGCATCCTCGTCGGTATCAATTTGCTGTTCGGCGGCGCCACCCTGATCGGAATGGCGCTGGCAGCACGCAAGAGCAACAGTTGAGGCGCCTCGTGGCCCCTCGCGCCGATTGGGGGGTGACAACCCGCCAATCGCGCGCTATATGAGCGGCCATGATCACCCTCGTCACCAGCTATTTTTGGTACTTTAGCTACGACAGCTCGCTGGCGGCAGGAGGATCGCGCTCAATCTGAATATTGAAGCAAACGTCCGAACAAGCCGCCAGACCTGGCGGCTTTTTTATTGCCGGCAGGTTCAAACAAACAGGAGCCCGCCGTGCTGAGCACGACCGACGATCTTCGTATCCGCGAACTGAAAGAGCTGAGCACACCGGAAGAGGTGATGCGGGAAGTCCCGCGCACGCTCACCGCAACGCGTGTGGTGATGGCGGCGCGCAACGCCATCCATGCCATCCTCAACGGCCAGGACGACCGCCTGCTCGTCGTGGTCGGCCCCTGTTCGGTGCACGATCCCAAGGCCGCGCTCGAATATGCCGAGCGTCTCGCGAGCCTGCGCGAAGACCTTGCCGACCAGCTCGAGATCGTGATGCGGGTCTATTTCGAGAAGCCGCGCACCACCGTCGGCTGGAAGGGCCTGATCAACGATCCTGACCTGGACGGCAGCTTCGACATCAACAAGGGCCTGCGGCTGGCGCGCAACGTGCTGTCCGCGGTAAACAATCTCGGCCTGCCCGCCGGCGCAGAATTTCTGGACATGACGACGCCGCAATACATTGCGGACCTCGTGTCCTGGGCCGCGATCGGCGCGCGCACGACCGAGAGCCAGATCCATCGCGAGCTGGCCTCGGGGCTGTCCTGCCCGGTCGGGTTCAAGAACGGCACCGACGGCAATGTGCGCATCGCGGCGGACGCGGTGAAGTCGGCCTCACATCCGCATCATTTCATGGCGGTGACCAAGCTCGGCCGTTCGGCGATCGCTTCGACCGCGGGCAACGAGGATTGCCACATCATCCTGCGCGGCGGCAGCCAGCCGAACTACGATGCGGCAAGCGTCGCGGCGGCCTGCGACGATCTGGCCAAATCCGGCGTCGCGCCGCTGGTGATGGTGGATGCGAGCCACGCCAATTCGAGCAAGAAGCCGGAAAACCAGCCGCTGGTCATGGCCGACATCGCCGGCCAGATCTCGGGTGGCGAGAACCGTATCATGGGCGTGATGATCGAGAGCAATCTCGTCGCCGGCCGCCAGGACGTGGTGCCGGGCAAGCCGCTGACCTACGGCCAGAGCATCACGGACGGATGCATCGACTGGGCGACCACGGCAACCGCGCTCGAGCAACTCGCTGACGCGGTCGAGATCCGGCGCAACACGAAGCGCGCGGGACTGCACGAACGCTCGGCGTAAGGCCAAAGCCAACGCGGGCGGGGCGAGCTGTCGCGCCCTGCCCGCCGCTAGCCACAAGCTAACAGCCGCGGCAGATGCTCTTGATCTTCTTGTCGAGCGCCGCGTCTTCCTTGTTCACGGGATTATTCGGATCGCTCAGATTCTTCTCGTTCGGCACATCGCCGGCGCGCGGCTGGCGATGACCGATGGGTGCCTGCGGCACTGATCCCGACGTGGCGCCGCCGGATGTCGACCCCTTCGAGCCGCTGGGCTGTGCAACCGCCGCGCCGCCAAGCAAGACCACGAGCGACGCTGCCACCACCATGATCTTCTTCATATCCGTTCCTCCATTCTCAAACCCACGTTCTCTGCATCGCCGCTCACGTCTCGGGCGGATACAGATGAACGTCGCCGCAATAATCCACGATACGATAGCTCGTTTCCGTCTCCGCTTCACGCGCGTCGGCTGCGGTATTTTGCACCGCCAACACATAATTCGGCCCCACCGGCGATTTGCCGGCGCCGCCGGGAATGTCGATGACATAATCGGGCTGACACAGTCCTGACACCCGTCCGCGCAACTGCCGCATCAAATCCTGCCCCTGGGCCAGCGTCGTTCGCAAATGCACGGTGCCCGGCGCGAGATCACCGTGATGCAGATAATAGGGCTTGATCCGGCATTCGACGAAAGCTCGCATCAAATCCGACAAAGCGGCAATGCTGTCGTTGACGCCGCGCAAAAGCACGGACTGACTCACCATGGGAATTCCGGCATCGGCAAGCCGTGCGCAGGCCGCGCGCGCAGGCCCCGTCAACTCGCGCGCATGGTTGGCATGCACCGCGACCCAGGTGGTCGCGCCCTCGACCTTCAACGCAGCCACCATCTCGTCGCTGATCCGCGCGGGATCGGCTACCGGCACGCGGGTGTGAAGGCGGATGATCTTGACGTGATCGATTCCCGCGAGATCGGCCATGATCTCGCTCATCCGGCGCGGCGATAGCATCAAGGGATCGCCGCCGGTCAGGATCACTTCCCAGATCTCGCTGTGCGAACGGATGTAGTCGATCGCCGCGCGATATGCGCCGTCCGAGAGCGCGTTCTCCTTGCCGGGCCCGACCATTTCGCGGCGGAAGCAGAAGCGGCAATAGACCGCGCAGACGTGGACGAGCTTGAACAGCACGCGGTCGGGATAGCGATGCACAATGCCCTGCACCGGCGAGTGCGGATGATCGCCGATCGGATCGGCGCTCTCGCCTGGCTGCATCTCCAGTTCTGCGGCGGTCGGAACGAATTGCCGCGCGATCGGATCGTCGGGATCGGACGTGTCGATCAGCTCGACCAGCGCCGGCGTGATCGCCACCGCATAGCGCGCGGCGACACGTTCGAGCGCGGGCAGCGCTTCGGCAGGTGCAAGCTGCGCGGCCACAAGTTCGGCCGGCTCACGCAGGGTGCGTGCAAGGTTGGTCTTCGTCATGTCTCACTTAACGTTTCATTTGCAGGCGGTGTCCACACCACCTGATCGATCCGCGCTGCGCCGCTCGCCAGCATCACCAGCCGGTCGAAGCCGAGCGCGACACCGCTCGCCTCCGGCATTTGGGCGACCGCGGCCAGAAAATCCTCGTCCAGCGGATAGGCCTCGCCGTAGCGGCGCTGCTTCTCCGCCATCGACTCCGTGAAGCGCTTGCGCTGTTCCTCGGCGTCGGTCAACTCGCCAAAGCCGTTGGCGAGCTCGACGCCGCAGGCATAGACCTCGAACCGCTCGGCGACCCGCGGGTCATCGGCCTTCACCCGCGCCAACGCCGCCTCTGGAGATGGGTATTCGAACAGAATGGTCAAACGCCCCTGCCCCAGATGCGGCTCGACATGCTCGACCAGGACCTTGCTGAAGATGTCGGACCAGGTGTCGTCCTCCGCCACCCGGACCTTGGCGCCGGCCGCCTGCGCGAGCGCGGCACGGTTACCCTCGCCGCCCGAAATTGTCGACAGCAGGTCGATCCCTGCGAACCGCTCGAAGGCGCCGGCGACCGTCACCAGCTCCGGCTCGGCGAAGGGGTCCGCGGCCCGGCCGCGGAACGAGAAATTCCCGATCCCGGTCGCCTGCGCGGCGCGGGCGATGACCACGACGGTGTCCGCCATAATGGCATCATAGGGGGCGCTGGCCCGGTACCATTCCAACATGGTGAATTCGGGCAGATGCAGGTCGCCACGCTCGCGATCACGGAACACCCGTGCGAATTCGAAAATCCGCTCCTCGCCCGCCGCCAGCAGCTTCTTGCAGGCGAATTCCGGCGAGGTCCGCAAGTACCGGCTGGCACGGCTGCCATCGGGCCGCATGATCTCGGTCCGGGGGGCGTGCAGATGGGTTTCGTTACCCGGGGAGACCTGAAGGACCGAGGTTTCGACCTCGAGGAACCCCTGCTCGGCGAAAAAGCCCCTGAGAGACCCGGTAATGGCCCCCCTGGCCTGGAGGAGCGGCCGCCGGTCGAGGTGCCGCGAGGGCGACCAGAACGGCGAAATCGGCTTGTCCCCAACCATCAACCGGCCGCCCCGCAGGCCAGCAAAATGCTGACATTCAATGACAAAATGCGTATGTTGCGGCCCGAAACGGGTGCCGCGGTCTGATTTGAGGCCCCAGGTCCCCCATCAATTTGACCACGTCCTGGCCGGAGCCGGGCCAAGCAAGCAGGAAATATAGCTTTGAGAGTCATCGCCAGTTCTATTCGCAAGGGCAACGTGATCGAGCAAGACGGCAAGCTTTATGTCGTTGTGACCGCCGAGAACATCCATCCCGGCAAGGGCACTCCGGTCAGCCAGATCGAAATGCGCCGAATCTCGGACGGGGTAAAGATCTCCGAGCGCTACAAGACCACCGACCAGGTCGAGAAGGCCACGATCGAAGAGCGCAACTTCACCTTCCTCTATGAAGATGGCGACGGCTTCCATTTCATGAACCCGGAGACCTATGACCAGGTCCAGGTGTCCAAGGACGTCATCGGCGACGCGGCCGCCTATCTCCAGGAGAGTATGACGGTCAAGCTGTCGACGCATGACGTCAACGTGGTGTCGATCGCGTTGCCGCAGCGCGTGACGCTGGAAGTGGTCGAGACCGAGCCCGTGACCAAGGGCCAGACCGCCTCCTCCTCCTACAAGCCCGCGGTGCTCTCCAACGGCCTGCGCACCACCGTGCCGCCGCACATCGCCGTCGGCACCCGTATCGTGGTGATGACCGAAGACGGCTCCTACTCCGAGCGCGCCAAGGACTAAGCGAGGAATCAGAGCAGGTGCCGCCGGGGGCCGAGGCAGTGGTTGGGAAAAGTTTCCGCTTCGTCTCGCTGATTCTGGCGGCGCTTTCGCTCCTCACCGCCACTCCGCTCGCTGCGGACGAAATCCGCAGCCCTTCGCTCACGGCGCTGCGCGTCGATTGGCGCGCAGCGCTCGACCAGTTCCGCACCGAGGTCAACAGCCGTCCTCCGATCGCGGGCGACTTCATCTTCGCACCCCGCCGTTCGGTGCCACGCTACGATCCGCGCGCCATGCCTGCGCTGGTGCAGCTCAACGCGGTCTCATCGCAATTCTTCACCGGTATCGCCCGCAGCTCCGTGCCCGTGCTTCTGCCGTTCGATGCTGCCGCCTATCTCGAGGCGCAGCGCAATCGCGCGCCGGGGACACTCGCGCTCTCGCGCTATCAGGCCGATTTCAATCCCGTCGACATGTTTGATGCCGGCCCCTCAGGTTACAGTGCCAGCTTCTCGCTCGAACCCGGTGCCGGCGACGGCATGCCGAGCCGCGTCTACACAAGGCCGGTCGAGGTGCAGATCACGGGCTCGGCACTCGTTTACGACGTCGCCGATCCCGCCGGCGGCAAGGGCGAGCAGGTCAAGCCGCTTGCGGCAACCTATCCGGACCTGCGCAGGTTCATCCGGGAAGGCTATGTGCGCTACGCCTTCACCCGCTTCGGCGTTGCCTATGTCGTCTCCATCCAGTGCCTGGACAGCATCGCAAAGCCGCGGAGGCTCGCCTGCAAGGAAGCCTATCCGGTTGCCGAGCGCTTCCTGAAAGGGCTCCGCATCGCCGGCGGCCAGCGCATGCGGCCGCTCACGGACATGGCCTCCAGCATCATCGATCGTCCTTCAGCGCGGTCGCCGGATTTCACCTACCGACCGAGCGGCGACATCATCCCGAACACCGGCTATCGCAACAAGGCCGGCCATCCGGATGTGATGGCCTATGCGCAGATCCGTTTTCCGCTCGAAAAGGCGCCCGCCTTCGTGCGTTCGCAATCCTACGGCAAGCGCGACAAGAGCGACGGCCCGACGGCCTATCCCTGGCGCGACAATTTCTGCGAGTCCCGCAGTTTCGAGGTCTGGCAATGCGGCGGCGGTTATGGCCACCAGGGCGAGGACATCCGCGCCGCCGAATGCCCACCGCCCGGCGAAGGCCACGAACCCTGCGATCGCAAGCAGCGAGGCGTCGTCGCGGTGCGCGACGCCATCGTGATCCGCGGCGCCAAGGATCAGGCCGCGACGCTCGAGGTCAACAGCCGCACCGAGCATATTCGCTTCCGCTATATGCACATGAACCCGCAGGCGCTGACCGCCGACGGCATGCTCAACGGCCGCATCGTCACCGAAGGCGAGAAGATCGGCGTGGTCTCCAACTATCTCGACCATCCCGCCGGCACATCGATGCATTTGCATTTCGACGTGCAGGTATTTACTCGCGACGGCTGGATCTGGGTCAGTCCTTACGTCACGCTGGTCTCGGCCTATGAACGCCTGATCCACGCCCGCGGCCGCGAAGTCGGCCCGGAGATCGCCGGCACGCCGCAGCCGGTGGCGCATGCGTTGCCGGAGGACGTGATCAAGCCGGACCTGCGCGAGGGATCGAGCGGCGAGGAGAATTGAGGGGCGAGCTCGCTCATGGGGCCGCTACGGACTACTCCAACAGCGTCGTCAGCTGCGCGCCCTCGTCCGCCACGAACACCGCGATCAATTCCGCCGGCTCGGTCGCGCTGGCATTGGCCGAGACCAGATGCGTCGATCCCGGCGGCTCGAAGAAGGACTGGCCGACACCAAATGTCTCGACAGGACCGCCGCCAAGCTGGGAACGGATTTCACCCTTGGTGATGTAAGCGGTCACCGAGCCCGCGTGACGATGCGGCCGCGAGAATCCGCCGGGACCGTAGAACACACGCACGATGGTGACGCGCTTGCCCGGGACGTTCGGTAGCGCGTAGGAGCCGATCGGCTCGACCTTGTCGAGCGGCGAGCTCTCCGCCGCGGTCGCGCAGAGCGGCGCCAACGCGCCGGATACGGCGTCCATCGTCACCGGCAACGCCTTGCCGATCGCAAGCGCGCAGGCGAGCCCGCCGACGACGGCCAGAGCCATCGAGCGCGATGGCGCCGGACGCTGCGCATGGGTCAAACTCATTGCAGTCATGATAACCTCCCCTTGTTTTATCGTTGTTGCACTCAAGATGCCGCGGCGCTCGCTGCGACCGGCCGCTTCGCCGGCGTCCAGCGATACGCGGCGCCAAAGCGGTTCCAGACGTTGATCGAGGCGACCGCCGAGGTCAGGTACATCAGCTCGGTCTCGGAGAATTCGCCGGAAGCCTCCGCATAGACCTCTTCGCTGACGCCATCGGGCAGGCAGGTCAGCGCCTCTGCCCAGGCCAGCGCGGCCCGCTCGCGCGCGGAAAAGACCGGCGCCTCGCGCCAGACCGCGACCAGATTGAGCTTGTCCACGGGCACGCCGATCCGCTCCGACAACAGGACGTGGTGCTGCACGCAGAAGGCGCAGCCGTTGATCTGCGAGGCGCGCAGCTTGACCAGCTCGAGCAGCTGCTTGTCGAGGCCCGCCTTTGCCGCCACCTGGCCGAGCGCCAGCACCAGCTCGTACGCATCGGGCGCGATCTTCTTGAAATCCTCGTACTCGCCGCGGGCGTGTGACATTGGCGTTCACCTCGTGTATTGTAAGACTACTTACATCTTATAAGAGCTCTTATATGACACGCAAGACCGCTGCCATCACGAAATCGAAGGCTCCGCGGAAGCCGACCGCACCTGCCGAAATCGTTGCCGTTCGCGTGCCCGCGCCCGGAGAAGGCAAGCGCGGCGAGCAAGGTTATCTCGGCTATCTGCTGCGACAGGCCCACGCCGCGGTCCGCCTGACGATGGAACGGACGCTCGCCGACCTCGGCGTGACGTCGCCGCAATTTGCCGTGCTCACCATGCTGAACGCCTACCCCGGCCTCTCCGGCGCCGACGTCGCCCGGCTCACCTTCCTGACCCCGCAGACGGTCGGTGTGATCATTCGCAACCTCGATCGCGACGGTGCGATCGCAATGACGCCTCATCCGGTCCACGGCCGGATCCAGCAATGGACGCTGACGCAGCGGGGAACGACGCTGTTGAAGGCTTGCAGGGAGCGCGTGATCGCGCTGGAGAAGCGCCTTGCCGCAAGTCTGGACGCCAAGGCAGAGACCGCGATCCGGCGCTGGCTCGCCGGCATCGCCGCCGATTTGCAGGAGGACTAACCGGCTCTAGTCGCCTCCGTCACCACCGCAGCCGCCGTCGCCTCCATCGGCATCCGAGAAGTCGCTGACGGCGCCGTCGCCCTGAATGCCACGGCCAAAGTTCTCGGCGATGATCATCAGGATCACGACAAACAGCCCGGCGCCGAACGGCCAGGGATTGGTACGGATGATGTCGAACAGCTCCCGCATGCGCGCATTCTGGGCAGACGGAAGCAAACCGACCGTAAAGCGACAGGCTCACAATTGGGGATATCCGGGCAAGCGCAGGGACGCTCAGCCGCCCTTCAACGCTTTCTTAACCTCGCCGTCGGGCCAGGCATCGCCTGCCGCGCTCACGCGCACGCGGCTCTGATCGGTGGCATTCACCAGCACATGCGAACTCGTCCGATCACCGCTCGGCTCGAGACGCAAATCGGTTTCGGGCTTCCAGCTCAACGTGTTCGCGAGATCGCCGGGATAGATCCGCCATTGCGATCCGTCGTCGAGTTCGACGACATGACTTTCCGCGTGTGCCCGTATCTTCATTCCACCCCGAATTCTCGATGAGCAGATTGCGTGCAGACGGCGGGCCCCGGCGCTCGGCGGGGGCCCAGCTCCGTCAGTCGTTGTCGTGATGAATCACGGTCTTGCTGCGATTGCCGAATTCATCTTCCTTCTTGATCACCGTGGTGCGGTTGGCAGGCTCGCGCTCCCTGATGACCGTGGTGCGGTCGCGATCGCGGTCCCGCTCACGATATTCGTGGGACTGTCCGACCGTCACGCCGGCTCCGACCGGGCCGACGTGAACGCCGACTTCGTCGGCGAATGCAGGAGCGGCGATGGCCGTGACCATGGCGGCGGCAAACAGATATCTTTTCATCTTCATCCTCCAGTGTATGCGGAGGGAATGCGGGACTGCGACACTTTGTTCCGGCGGAACGCAGCGCGATGGCCTGTTCCCGGTGTTCCAGGAACCGGCCCACAGCGGCCGTGATTCCCGCTAGAATGGGTCCATGAAACAAGCTGATTCCTCGGCCAATCACAGCCGCCGCGCCCTGCTTCGATCCACGCTCGGCGCAGCCGCATTCATCACATTCCCCACGCAGCTTCTCGCCGCGCCTCCGGGCTTCGACGAATGGCGCGAGGGTTTTCGTGCACGCGCCATGGCGAAGGGCATTTCGGCTGCGACCTGGCAGCGCGCGATGGCGCGGGTCGAGCCCGACATGAGCGTGTTCAAGCAGATGCGCAACCAGCCCGAATTCCACGAGCAGGTCTGGCAATACATCAACCGCCGCGTCTCGGACTGGCGCATCATCAACGGCAAAATCGCGCTCAAGAACAACGAGGCATTGCTCGCGCGTATCGAGCGCGATTTCGGCGTCGAGCGCGGCACGCTGCTGGCGCTGTGGGGCGTGGAGTCGGCCTACGGCGATCCGCTGGTGCAGCAAAACCACATGACGCCGGTATTCCCCTCGCTCGCCGCGCTCGCCTGGAACGAGCCGCGCCGCAAGGCCTATTGGGAGACCGAGCTGATCAACGCGCTGCGCATCGTCGACAAGGGCTGGAGCACGCCGGAGCAGATGCAGGGATCCTGGGCCGGCGCGATGGGGCATTCGCAATGGATGCCGGAGGTCTGGCTCAATGTCGGCATCGACTATGACGGCGACGGCAAGGTCTCGCCGTTCGGCAAGCCCGACGACGCGCTGGGATCGACGGCAAAGTACCTGGTCAATCGCGGCAAGTGGCGCCGTGGCGAGCATTGGGGCTACGAAGTGCGCGCATCCGGCGAGGCGAGCGGCAACCGGACCTATGCGGCGTGGCAGGCGGCCGGCGTCACCCGCGCCGACGGCCAGCCGTTTCCGCAACCGAATGCATCCGCGCAGATGTGGACGCCGGTTGCGGGCGGGCCGACATTCCTGCTGGGACCGAATTTCTATTCGGTGAAGAGCTACAATCCCTCGATGAACTATGCGCTCGCAATCTGCCATCTGGGCGACCGCTGCCTCGGCGCGCCGCCCTTCATCCAGCCCTTCCCCGGCTCAGAGCGCGCGCTGACGCTCGCCGAGGTGCAGGAGATGCAGACGCGCCTGACCAAGGCCGGGTTCGACACCGGCGGCACCGACGGCCGTGTCGGCAACGACACCATGAAGGCAATCAAGGATTTTCAGCAGCGCGCGGGGATCACGCCCGCCGATGGCTATGGCGGGCTGAAGGTGCTGGCGAAGCTGCGGCAAGGGTCGTAACTTGCCTCAGTGCCGGTACTGCGGCTCTTCCGCGTCGAGCTGGCGGCGGATCGCGGCGAGATGCAATCGCGCGGATTCGGAATCGCCTTCGCGCATCTGCCTGTAGGTTTCCGCCGCGATCGCGGGATCGACCGACAGCACCTTTCGTCCCGTCGACATCGCCAGCACCTGCACCTCGGCGGCGCGCTCGAGATAGTAGAGATCGTCCCAGGCCTCCGCGATGGTCGGCGCCAGGACCATCACGCCATGATGCTTCATGAAGACGATGTCGGCATCGCCGACGGCGGATGCGATCCGCGCGCCTTCGCGGTTGTCGAGGGCGAGGCCGTTGTAAACGCGGTCCACTGCGGTGCGGCCGTAGAATTTCAGCGCGGTCTGGCCGGCCCAGATCAGGGGATCACCCTCGGTCATCGACAAAGCCGTGGCGTAGGGCATGTGGGTGTGGAAGGCGACCTTCGCGCGCGGCAGCAGCCTGTGCATCTCGGCGTGGATGTAGAACGCGGTTGCCTCGGGCGCGCCCTCGCCGTCGAGGACGTTGCCGTGGAAATCGCAGATCAGGAGCTTTGACGCCGTCAGCTCGCGGAAGGCGTAGCCATATGGATTGACCAGGAAGAGATCGTCATGGCCAGGCACCACGGCCGAGAAATGGTTGCAGATGCCCTCCTCAAAACCATTGCGCGCGGCCATGCGGAAGCAGGCCGCAAGATCCTCGCGCGCGGTGCGGATCGCGTCGGTGGCGAGATCAGGCCGGTTCGAGCGGAACGGCGCAGGTGCGGATGAGGAAGATTGAAGGCTGTGCGCCATGGCGAAGGAAACCTCTTTCGGTCGGAAGAGGCCCGCGTTGTACAGGGCCGACGCCTCTGCGTCAGCCCCTGCGGGCGCCACCCTGCCCTTCGCGTCTTGCGCGGCGGCTTATTGCCGCCGCGGCACGCCGCCGGCGTTCATGCCGCCGTCGATGACGAGCTCGCTGCCGGTGACGTAGCGCGAGGCATCGGAGGCCAGATACAGCACACCGGAAGCGATCTCCGCGGCCTGCCCGGCGCGGCCGAGCGGGGTTGCGACCTTGGCTCGCTCCTCGGGGTCGATCGGGGCGTTCTGGCCGGCGCCCGTTGCCCCCGTCGGAATCTTGCCCCAGATCGGGGTATCGATGATGCCGGGGTGAACGGAGTTGACGCGGATGCCGTCGCCGGCGGCCGCGCACTCCATCGCGATCGATTTGGCGAACAGCCGCACGCCGCCTTTGGTCAGCGAATAGGCCGAGAGGCCGGGCGCACCGCGCAAGCCCGCGAGCGAGGACATCATCACGATCGAGCTGCCGCCCGTCTTGCGCATCAGCGGCAGGCAATGCTTCACGGACAGAAACACGCCGTCGAGGTTGATCGCGTTCTGCTTGTGCCAGTCAGCGAGCGTCATATCGACGATCGAGGGTACCGCAATGCCGATGCCGGCATTGGAGACCATGATGTCGAGCCGGCCATGGCGCTTGGCGATCTCGGCTACGATCTCGATCCAGCGCTCCTCGCTGGTGACGTCCTGCTCCAGGAAAATCGCCTTGCCGCCGGCTTTTGTCAAGCGCTTGACGAGCTCCGGGCCTCGCAGCTCGTCGATGTCGGTGATGACGACGGTAGCGCCTTCGCGCGCGAACAATTCGACGATAGCCTCGCCAATGCCCGAGGCGCCGCCCGTCACCAGCGCGACCTTGCCCTCAACCTGCCCTGCCATGTTCACTCCCTTTTTTGTTGTTTGAGCGGCTTATTTTTGACGCATGATCTCCGCGCAAACGCGTACCGCGTTTGTCGCGAGGGATCTTGCGTCATCTAATCACGGATGGCCCCTGGTCCGGTAGCGCGACGTCGACGACGCGGAATTGCACGCGCTCGGCGCCCTGGTACCGGTCGACCGACAACGATCCCGCGACATGCAATTGCTGACCGCGATTGGCGAGAAGTGCATTGCCGAGCTTCTGGCCGACCGAACGGAACGCAATGCCGTTGACGATCGAGCCGTCGCCCGACTTGAAGCGTAGCCTCAAATGCGCCTGTCCGACCTCATCGGCATAGACGAGCTGATGCGACGGCAGCGCCAGCACGACTTCCGGATTGCCGCTGCCGAAGGGACCGGCGCGGTTGAGCGTGGTTGCAAGCTCCGTCGTCACGGCGCGCGCGGACACCGCGCCGTCGACATAGAGCTCGTTGACATGGCGCGCCTCGGCAACGTCCCGCGCCAGCGCATTTTCGAGATAGGCGCGGAATTCGGCGAGCTTCTCCTTCCGCAACGTTACGCCCGCGGCCATCGCGTGGCCGCCGCCCTTCAGCAAGATGCCGTCGGTCACCGCCTGCCGCACCGCCTTACCGAGATCGACGCCGGCGATGGAGCGGCCCGAGCCGGTGCCGATGCCGCCGGGCTCCAGCGCAATCGCAAAGGCCGGCCGTGAAAACTTCTCCTTCAGGCGGGACGCGACGAGGCCGACCACGCCGGGATGCCAGCCTTCGGAGGCCGTGACGATGACGCCAATCTTGTCCTCTAGCCCGATCGAGGCCAGCGCCTCGGCTTCGGCCTGCGCTTCGGCCGCCTGCTCGATGACGCGGCGCTCGCTGTTGAGGCGATCGAGCTCGGCCGCAATCCGAGCCGCCTCGACGCTGTCGCCTTCGAGCAAGAGCCGCACGCCAAGGTCGGCGCGGCCGATGCGGCCGCCGGCATTGACGCGCGGCCCCAGCATGAAGCCGAGATGCCAGGCCTCCGGCGGGCCGTTGAGCCGCGCCACGTCCATCAGCGCGGTGTGGCCGACATGGTCGCGCCGCCGCATCGCGATCAGGCCTTTTGCGACGAAAGCACGATTGAGCCCGATCAGCGGCGCGACATCCGCAACCGTGCCGAGCGCGACGTGATGCAGCATGCCGAGGAGATCGGGCTCGGGCATCTCGCTCGTCCAGAAGCCGCGCTGGCGCAGCTCGCGGTTGACCGCGACCAGCGTCACCAGCACGAGGCCGACGGCGGCGAGATGGCCAAGGCCCGAGAGATCGTCGAGCCGGTTCGGATTGACCAGCGCATCGACCTCCGGCAGCTCCGTGCCGGCCTGGTGATGATCGATCACGACCACGGACATGCCGAGGCGCTTGGCTTCAGCGAGCGGCTCGATGCTGGTGGTGCCGCAATCGACGGTGACGAGCAGCGTGGCGCCCTTCGCGGCCAGCGCGCGGATCGCTTCAGTGTTCGGGCCGTAGCCTTCGAAAATCCGGTCGGGAATATGGATCAGCGGATCGAGCCCGCAATGGCGCAGATGCCAGGCGAGCAGCGCCGCCGAGGTCGCGCCATCGACATCGTAGTCGCCGAAGATCGCGACCTTCTCGCCGCGCATCGCTGCGTCCGCGATCCGCTTCGCGGCGGCCTCCATCTCGGTCACAGTGTACGGGTCCGGCAGCAGCTTGCGGATGGTCGGATCCAGGAAGTCGCTGACGCCATCGATGTCGATGCCGCGGCCCGCCAGCACCCGCGCCAGCAACTCCGGCAGCTGGTGCCGCTGCACGATGGCGAGCGCCTTGGCCGCCCCGCGCGCATCCAGCCGGTCGAGCCAGAGCTTGTCGGTGAGCGAGCGCGCGACGCCCAGAAACGCCTGGGGCACTTCGACGGGCAAGGCGGTTGCGGGCGGCGTCATGAGTCGAGACTGGCTTGAGGAACCCGGGAATCGGACTGGGCGTTGCGGCGATCGGCCGACAATGACGATTGACCTGGAATCCCCCGGGATTTGCAATGTCCGCGCCGCACAAAGCGGTGGATTGCCGCTTTGCTGCGCGGACTGACTATCATTTGGGCATTCCGTGGAACAGCAAATTAAGCGGGCGTTAGGCGGAATCTTCGAAAAAGACTCGTATTCGATCTGTAATTAGTTGTTCCGGGTTCGTTGCAGATCAGGCCTCATTGCCAAGGGAAGCTCCCCGATGTCTGCTGCGCTGGGTCTGAAAGCCAAGCCAATCGCCACCGAACCCGCTGATGACGATTCCGATATCTCCGCGCTGATCAATCGCCTGACCGCGGAGGTCAACCAGATCGCGGTCGACAAGACCAAGGCGATCCAGCAGATCACCAACCAGATGAAGATGCTGGCGCTGAACGCGCTGATCGAAAGCTCGCGCGCCGGCGCGCAGGGCGCCGGCTTCGCAGTGGTGGCGCAGGAGGTGCGCGGCGTCGGCCAGCAGGTCGAAACCATCGCCCGCGAGCTCGAAACCCAGCTGACGAAGCGCACCGGTGATCTCGTCGCCTCGATCGACCGCATGAGCCAGCGCTCGCGCGGCGAGCGCATGGTCGACCTGTCGCTCAACGCCATCGAGCTGATCGATCGCAACCTCTATGAACGCACCTGCGATGTGCGCTGGTGGGCGACCGATTCCGCCGTGGTCGATTGCGCGGCCTCGCCCAACGCCGCAGCAGTCTCCCATGCCTCGCAGCGGCTTGGCGTGATCCTCGGCGCCTACACCGTCTATCTCGACCTCTGGCTCTGCGACCTCGACGGCAATGTCATCGCCAACGGCCGCGCCGACCGCTTTCGCGTCGTCGGCCAGAACGTCGCCCACACAAAGTGGTTTCGCGAGGCGCGAACCTTGCGCTCCGGCGACGACTATGTCGCCGGTGACGTCGAGAACCAGCCGCTGCTCGGCAATGCGCAAGTCGCGACCTATTGTGCCAGCGTCCGCGCCGGCGGCCAGGCCAACGGCGCGCCGATCGGCGTGCTCGCCATCCATTTCGACTGGGAGGCACAGGCCCGCGCCATCGTGCAGGGGGTGCGCGTCGGCGACAGCGACAAGGCGCGCGTGCTGCTGGTCGACTCCAATCTGCGTGTCATCGCAGCTTCCGACGGCCAGGGTATTTTGAGCGAGCGCATCTCGATCTCGCTGAACGGCCAGCGCTCCGGCTTCTACCACGACCGCACGGGCGCACTGGTCGCGTTCCATGCGACCCCGGGCTACGAGACCTATCGCGGCCTCGGCTGGTACGGCGTGATCGTCTGCGGGGCGTGACGACATCATCGCGTGATCTGTGAGCGCGGCAGCGTGACCGTCGAACGATGGTCGCGCCGTGATGCGGAGTGACTTGCAGCCTATCCGAGATAGCCAGACACTCCGTCCCACAACAGCTTCAACGCCGTCACGGCCAGCAAGCCATGGCACGCCCGGTAGATCTGCCGCTGGTCCAGCTTTCCGTGCAGCCGCCAGCCGAGCCAGACGCCGCTGGGAATGGCAAAGAGGCACGCCGCCATCACGATCCAGACGTTGCCCGCCGGCCGCACGAGCAGCAGCCAAGGTACCGCCTTGATCGCGTTGCCGACGGTGAAGAACAGGCTGGTCGTTCCCGCGTAGACCTCCTTGCTGAGGCCAAGCGGCAGGAGGTACATCGCCAGCGGCGGTCCGCCGGAATGCGCGACCATGGTCGTGACACCCGAGGCAAGACCGGCAGCAACCGCCTTCGGCGAGGAGCGCGGACGAATGACCACCTTCGGATCACTTACGAACCATATGCCAACGAAGCTCAACGTCACGACCGCCATCACGATCGCGACGGCGCGATGGTCCAATACACGGAACAAGAGATAGCCGAGGGCAATGCCGATCACGAGCCCGGGCAACAGCAGCACCAGGTCCGGCTTCGACCATGTCGATGGCTTCCAGTAGCGCAACGCGAACAGGTCCATGGCGATGAAGAGCGGCGCGAGCAGGCCGCCCGCGGTGACCGGATCCATCACGCACGACAGCAACGGAATGCCAACGATGGAGAAGCCGCCGCCGAATGCGCCCTTCATGAAGCAGATCAGGAAGACGCCGGAAAAGGCGATGATCACCGTGGCGACCGTCAAATCCATCTGCGCATCTCCATGACCGCCACGCTCGCGCCTCGGCGCGCGTCACGCCGAAACATCGCGGGCGAGACCCGGCTCAGGTCGCCGTGACGTCGTCATCGGTTGCTGTTGGGCCGGCGTCGGTCGACGTCGCTTGCGAGGTTCGAGGCGGCTCGGCCTTCGGCTGGAAAAAGAGACCGGGCAGCACTGAAGACAGGCCAAAGGTCATTCCGAGGAATGCCAGAAACACATCAAGATAACTCACGCTCATTCTGTTGCTCCGCTTTGTCGGGCGCGACCACCTCTCGGTGCATTTGAGGGTCGATGCGGCGCAATATGAACCGGTACATTATTCAGTACAATAAGAACATTGATCTCGGTGCAATTTTGCCGCCTCCGCATGAGCAGAGCAGATGCAGCAAACTTCTTGCGTTGGGCTTCGAACCGACCGCGGCAGGCGCGGCGCCCACCCCGTCGCAACGAGTCTTCTGAAGCATTTTCCGGCAAAGCAGGCCGGTTACAGGCAAGAGCTTGCCGCATTGCTCGGCTACGCTGCGCTTCGCATCACGTTGGGCGGACGTGACGTGATCGGCTCACGGATTGGGATCACTCACGCTCGTCACATGCCGAGGAGACATGCCATGCAGATCGTCGTGATCGGCGGGACCGGATTGATCGGATCCAAGCTCGTGACGAAGTTGAAACAGCACGGCCACGAGGCCGTTGCAGCCTCGCCGAAATCAGGCGTGAACGCCGTGACCGGGGAAGGCCTCGCTGCAGCGCTGGCTGGCGCGGATGTCGTCGTCGACGTTGCCAACGCGCCGTCCTGGGAGCCCGCCGCCGTGCTCGATTTCTTCCAGCGCTCAAGCACAAACCTCGTCGCGGCAGAGGCGGCCGCGGGCGTGAAGCATCACGTGGCGCTGTCGATCGTGGGGACCGAACGGTCGCCCGACAATTCCTATTTTCGGGCCAAGCTCGCCCAGGAGACCATCATCAAATCCTCGTCGGTCCCCTACTCCATCGTTCGTGCCACCCAGTTCTTCGAATTCCTCGGCGCCATTGCCGAAACGGCTGTGGTCGAAGGAAAGATCGTCGTCCCGTCCGCACTGTTTCAGCCGATCGCCGCCGAAGACGTAGCCGATCGCCTCGCGGAGGTCGCCATGGGCCGGCCGCTCAACGGCACCATCGATATCGCAGGCCCCGAGAAGGCGCCCTTCAATGAATTCATTGCGCGGCGCCTGAAGGCGTCCGGCGACGCCCGACCGGTGGTGGGAGACCCGAAGGCACCGTACTACGGCGCCCCCATCGACGACACATCGCTGAACCCGCTCGGCGAGGCGCGGCTTGGAAAAACGCCGCTCGCAACGTGGCTCGCAAGACTCTGAGGGACCGCAAGAGCTTCCATCACGACAACCACTGCAATGAAGGAAATCCCATGCGCAGATTGCTGATCGCAACGGCGGTTTATGCCGCATCAATCCTGACGGCTTATGCGGCCGAACCGGCACCTCTGGCCAAAGTGACGGTCGTGTTCGACCAGGCGCTGCCGAACGTCCCGGGCAAGAGCATGAAGGGCGTGCTGGTCGAGTATGGTCCCGGAGGCTCCTCGCCGGCCCACATGCATCCGCGCTCCGCATTCATCTATGCGACCATCCTGGAAGGAGCGATCCGCAGTCAGGTCAATGACGAGCCCGCCAAGGTCTATCGCAAAGGAGAGAATTTCTTCGAAAAGCCCGGCGACCGTCACGCCATAAGCGCGAATGCCAGCGATACCGAACCTGCGAAGCTGCTTGCCGTCTTCGTCGTGGATTCAGCAGACAAGGAGCTGGTCACGCCGATCACGAAGTAGCGCCGCCTCGTCACGCACCGCGGCGCGCGGCCATCTCCGCGGCGAGCAGCAACGCGGCGCGGCTGGCGCCGATCGACGCGATGCCTTGCCCTGCGATGTCGTAGGCGGTGCCGTGCGCGGGCGTGCAGATCCGGAATGGGAAGCCACCGAGGTCTGCCAGGGTCTCGAGGCGCTCGCCGGCGAGCTCGCCTGCGAGCGCATCAGCGACGCCGGGATCGGCGAAATCGCCGCCGCACATGACGACATGGTTCGGCATTATCGCGAGGGCGATCTGATCCAGTATTATCGCGGCAACCGCGCAATTCACGAGGCCATCGTCGCCGCAGCCGAAATCCCGCGCTGACCCGGCTCTATGCTTCCGTGACCGCGCGCATCAGGCGCGCGCGCTACGTCACGCCGATGACGCCGCAGCGCTGGGCGTTCGCCGTGAAGGAGCACGAGGCGATCCTGAACGCGCTGCAGCGGCGCGATGGCGCCGGCCTCTCCCACATCCTGCGTGCGCATCTGCGCCACAAGCGCGAAGAGGTCTTGCAGGCGGGCTTTGCCGAGACGGAAGGAAACGACCTCGCGCTGCGGATCGCGTGAGGCGACCTTGCCCGGCGAGCACTCGTTCGCCCCATTCCGCGTCTGGCATTCGCGCCGCTTCGCTGCGATAACCGCCCCGAAGGTCGGTCATAAGATCAGGCGACGCCGCAATGAACAAACCACTGCCCTCTGCCCCCGTCGCGCGTGCGACCTCCAACAGCACGGGAAGCGCACCGCAAGGCGGCTTTGCCGATCTCGTTCCCGAACTCAGCGTTTCCAGCATTCAAGCCAGCCTGCCGTTCTGGCGCGACTTGCTCGGCTTCGAGCTCGCCTATGATCGCCCCGATGCGCGATTTGCGTATCTCGTCAGGGGGCGTTTGCAGGTGATGCTCTGCGAACTGAATGGACGCTGGGAGACGGCCGAGATGCAGCGGCCATTCGGACGCGGCGTCAATTTCCAGATGGTCGTCGATCGCATTGATCCCATGCTTAGGGCTCTCGGCGATGCCAAATGGCCGCTCTACGAGCAGCCGAACGAAGCCTGGTATCGGGCTGGCGACCAGGAATTCGGCCAGCGTGAATTCCTCGTCCAGGATCCGGACGGTTACCTCGTGCGCTTCGTCGAACGCCTGGGCATGCGCACGCCATCCTGACGCAAAAAGATTCGTGCCGTCCTGCCGCATCGCGCGATCAGGAGACACAATCGCGACGGTGCACGCTGCCCGGACCATTGAACTGATGCACGCTCTCTGTCGTGTGGGGCGTAAGCTGCATTCGGCTCGCGAGCCGAACTTGCTCAATTTCGCATTCGCCCGATTATCCTTGCGACCCTCTGTCAGCTGACGTGGTCGCGCGTTAGACGTGAAGCTCCCCCGCTTCCCGCTCCGCGAGCACCTCGGCTCGCCGTTGCGCAGCCAACGGAGACCATCTCATGACCAAACCAAGCATCGTTTTCGCGCACGGCCTCTGGGCTGACGGATCGTGCTTCGGCAAGCTGATCCCGACGCTGCAAGCCGAAGGCCACGAGGTCCTGGCGAGCCAGCACGGGCTCGATTCACTCGCAACCGACGTCGCCTGCGTGACGGCGTGCTTTGGCCGTGTTCCCGGACCCGTGGTCCTCGTCGGCCACTCCTATGGCGGCACACTGATCACGCATGCCGGAACCGATCCGCGGGTCGCCGCGCTGGTCTACATCGCCGCGCTCGCGCCCGCTGCCGACGAAACTTCGCAGAGCCAGATTGCAAAATTTCCGACGACGCAGGTGTTCGGCCACATCGACGCGCCGGCGGGCCGTGTCTGGCTCAAGCCAAGCGGCCTGACGCACTTTGCCGGCGACCTGCCCGAAGCCGAGCAAAAGCTGGTCTACGCAACGCAAGGGGCGCCGGTTGCGGATCTCCTGACCCAGAAGGTCGATGGCACAGCGTGGACCTCGAAGCCGAGCTGGTACATCCTCGCCAGCAAGGACCAGACGGTTCACCCCGATCTGCAACACTTCGTCTCGAAGCGCATGAACGCTACCGTGACCGAAGTGGCTTCGTCCCACGTCCCCATGCTGTCGAAGCCGGATGTGGTGCTGGATGTGATCCGAAAGGCTGCGAATGCGGTCACAGCGAAGTAGCATCGGCTGACATACCATACCGAACCAAGGCAGATGACGTTGTCATTCTTCAGATCAGGTCCGGGCGGCGCGAGACCGCCCGGACCTTTTGTCCATCGCGAAAACGCCATGCCGATTTCTGCTCTTTCTAATATCGATTAATCCGATTGTAACAGCGCGTATTATTCGTTTGTCAAAATCCTCCTTCTGCGTAGCCTGATCCGCGCCATCGCCCGGCTGCCCGTAAAGGCCGCCCCCGAGAACAGCGAGGCACCGGAGGATTGGATGACGACGACGCTCGACGCATCGGGAATGCCTGCACGTTCGCTGCTGCCCTTCCTTGATCGCGAGCACACGATCGCAAGGCCGGGCTACAGCCGATGGATGGTGCCGCCCGCCGCACTCTGCGTGCATCTGTGCATCGGGCAGGCCTACGCCTTCAGCGTCTTCAACCTGCCGATGACCAAGCTGCTCGGCGTCACCCAATCGGCATCCGGCGACTGGAAGCTCACCGAGCTCGGCTGGATTTTCTCCATCGCGATGGTTTTCCTCGGACTGTCGGCCGCAGTGTTCGGACGCTGTGTCGAGGAAGGCGGCCCGCGCAAGGCGATGTTCACTGCCGGCGTTGCCTGGGCGAGCGCATTCCTGATCTCGGCCCTCGGCGTCTATCTCCACAATCTCTGGATCATCTATCTCGGCTACGGCGTGATCGGCGGCTGCGCGCTCGGCATCGGCTACATCTCCCCGGTTTCGACGCTCATGAAGTGGTTTCCCGACCGGCCGGGGATGGCCACCGGCATGGCGATCATGGGCTTTGGCGGCGGCGCGCTGATCGCTTCCCCCCTCTCCGTATGGCTGATGAGCAAGTTTGCGACCACGAGCGACGTCGGCGTGCTCGGCGCCTTCATCACGCTCGGCTGTGTCTACTTCGTCTTCATGATGGTCGGCTCCGCCATCGTGCGCGTGCCGGCGCAGGGCTGGAAGCCGGAGGGTTATGTGCCGCCTGCGGCCGCCACCAAGCTGATGACCAGGAACGACGTGTTCGTCTACCAGGCGATCAAGACGCCGCAGTTCTGGCTGATCTGGATCGTGCTGTTCTGCAACACCACCGCCGGCATCGGCGTGCTCGGCCAGGCCTCGGCGATGAGCCAGGAGATGTTCCCCGGCCACATCACCGCAGTCGCGGCCGCAGGTCTCGTCGGCCTGATGAGCCTGTTCAACATGGGCGGACGCTTCAGCTGGGCCTCGTTATCCGATTTCATCGGACGCAAGAGCACCTATTTCGTCTACATGGTGCTCGGAATCGCCCTCTACGTGACCGTGCCCTATGCCGGCGCGAGCGGCAATGTCGTGCTGTTCGTGCTGTGCTTCCTGATCATCGTCAGCATGTATGGCGGCGGCTTTTCCACCGTGCCGGCCTATCTGCGCGACATGTTCGGCACGCGCTATGTCGGCGCCATCCACGGCATCCTGCTGACGGCCTGGTCGATGGCCGGCATCGCTGGGCCTGTGCTGATCAACTACATCCGCGAATACAACGTCACGCACGGCGTGCCGAAGGCGCAGGCCTACAACACGACCATGTACATCATGGCCGGACTGCTCGTGATCGGCTTCCTCGCCAACCTCTGCGTCCGTGCCGTCGACAAGCGTCATCACATGAAAGACGAGGACAGTTCAGGTCTCGAGGCGGCGCGTGCTGCCTGACGTTCGGACGAACACAAGGAGGCGACCATGACCACGACATCACGGAGCGAAGCGTCATTCTCCCAATCGCTGCTGAGCTGGATCGCCTGGCGGGTATCACGGACGATGGCGGCGATGCGGCCGGTGCATCGTGCCACCGAGATCGCGGCCGCAGCCGCGGCGAGCAACAATCCCTCGGGGGCCTGACATCATGCAGACCGCTCAGACGGCAAAGACCACGCCGCTGCAATTGGCGTTGGCCTGGAGCTTTGCGGGCATCCCCCTGCTCGCGGGCGTGATCCAGACCCTGCTCAACGCCATGAAGCTGTTTCAGTAGGCGGCGAATGCGTCCCACGAACAAGCGTGCAACGCTTCTCAGCGGCGCACGACGGTTGATAACCGACGAAGGCTTCACCATCACCGTGCTGGCCGCGGTGATCGCCGCTGCAGTTCTCGCCGTCGGCTTCGACGCGACTGCGGATATCGTCGTCGCGACGCTCGCACTTGGCGCGGTGACGGCGCTCGCCGAGACCCGCCTGCACCGGCGCGGATAGATCCAGTCAAACGAGCCGTCAGCGGCGCCTGCGCGCGCCACGCGCCGGCGTTTCCGTCACGCGCCGGGTCTGCTCGGCGGCGAGGTCGCGCATGATCGCTATCGCGCTCTGCACATGGTCGTCGGGCTGGTCGACCGAATAGACGACATAGGCCGGCATCGAGAATTTCGGCGCTCCCACCACCAGGTGCAGCCGCCGCGCCTTCAGCAGCGGCTCGACGATCCGGTGCGCAAAATAGCCGGAGCCGCCGTTGGCGAGGACGTGCTGCAGCCCGAGCCAGCCGATGTTGGCGGTCAGCGCAGGCCCCGCGAAATTGGGAAAGACGGCACTGTGCCGGGCGTAGAATTCGGGCCCCCAGTCGACATAGACGTAGCCCTCCTGCGGCTCCGGATCGCTCCTGGGATTGGTCGACACCAGCACGAGCTGCTCCTCGATCAGCAACTCGACCTTGAGGCCGGGGCGGCTTTGCGGGGTGTACATCACGCCGATGTCGATGCGTCCCTCGACCAGCCCCTGCATCAGTTCGGGCTCAAGGGCACTCTCGGCCCGGATCGAGATCTGCGGATTGGCCTCCTGCATGCGCGGCACCCAAAGCAGCAGGAACTCCTCCCACAGGCCGATGCGGCCGCCGAGCACCAGCACCCCGCTAAAGCCCTTGGGGAGGCCGACGTCATGGCGGGCCTGCTCGACGGTGCGAACAAGCGTCGAGGCATGGCGCTGAAATTGCCGCCCCGCCACCGTAAGCGTCGCGCCTGCCTTGTTGCGCACGAACAGCGTGCAGCCGAGCAGCTCCTCGAGCGAGTGGATCCGCGTGCTGACGGTGGACTGGCTGACGTGAAGCCGGTCGGCGGCGGTGATGAAATTGCCGGTGGCAACCACCGTCAGGAATGTACGCGCGAGCTCGGTATCCAGGGGCGCACCTCACACATCGACATTGTCGATATGAAAGGCGCTGTCTTGAAGGATGTCAAACAGAAGCGATGCCGCTCAGCAGCCGAGCTTGTCGGCGACCCCGCCAAAATCCTTGGCGACGATGTCCCAATTGCCGGTCGCCTCGAAGTCGACCTTCTGAAGCGGACCGTATTCGGTCGGCCGCGCCACGAACGCGGTCTTCAGCCCGTTCTTCTGCGCGGCGGCGAGATCGCCGTTGTGGGCGGCGACCATCATCACCTGCTCCGGCTTGAGGCCGAGCAGGCGCGCGGCGCCGAGATAGGTCTCGGGATCGGGCTTGTAGTGCTCGAACAGCTCGGCCGACATGATGAGGTCCCACGGCAGGCCTGCGAACTTCGCCATGTTGGTGAGCAGCGCGACATTGCCGTTCGACAGCGGCGAGATCACGAATTTCGACTTCAGCCGTGTGAGGCCCGCGACACTGTCGGGCCAGGGATGCAGACGGTGCCAGCCCTTGGTGATGTAGTCGAGGTCGGCCTCGGTCAAACCCTTGATCGCGAACTTCTCGACCAGCTTGTCCAGCGAGCGGCGGTGCAGGACGTCGAGGATGACATAGCCACGTTCGGGGTGCTTGCGCACGTCATCCATGGCGGCCGTGTACATGCCGCGCCAGCCGTCGACCAAAGCGGTCCAGTCGGCGGAGATGCCGCGGCCCTTGCCCCACCACGTGAGGTCGGTGATCAGGCTGGTGCGCCAGTCCACGACGGTGCCGAACACGTCGAAGACCAGGGCTTTGACGGAGGAGAGATCGGACATGTGCGCTTCCTCTTTTGTTGTTCTTGTCATTCCGGGGGGCGCGTCAGCACCAACCCGGAATCCAGAAGTTATGGCGCGAGATTCCGGTTTCTCCGGGCCGCGCGCTTTGCGCGGTCCCGTCGCGCCGGAATGACGAAGCGCGTCAGCCCAGGTAAAACTTCTCCAACTGCCGGTGCTCGGCCTTGATGTAACGCACGGTGCCGGTGACGGAGCGCATCACGACCGTCTCGGTCTCGATCACGCCGTCCTTGCGGAACTTGACGCCCGACAGCAACGAGCCCGTGGTGACGCCGGTGGCAGCGAACAGGCAGTCGCCGCGCGCCATGTCCTCGATGCCGTAGATCATCTTGGGATCGTTGACGCCCATCTTGGCGGCGCGCTCGCGCTTCTCGTCGGAATCCAAGATCAGGCGGCACTGCATCTGGCCACCGATGCAGCGCAGCGCCACGGCCGCGAGCACGCCTTCCGGCGCGCCGCCGGTGCCGAGATACATGTCGACGCCGGTGTTATCGGGGTCGGCGCAGTGGATTACGCCGGCCACGTCGCCGTCGGTGATGAGGCGGACGGCGGCACCGGTCGAGCGCACGCTCTCGATGATGCTGGCATGGCGCGGGCGGTCGAGCACGAGAACGGTGATGCCTTCCGGCTGGACACCCTTGGCCTTGGCGAGGCGGCGGACGTTGTCGGCGGGCGAGGCATCAATTTCGACAACACCCTTGTCGTAGCCGGGACCGATCGCGAGCTTCTCCATGTAGACGTCAGGAGCGTGCAGCAGCGTGCCGCCGTCGGCCATCGCCATGGTGGCAATCGAGCCCGGCATGTTCTTGGCGCACAGCGTGGTGCCTTCGAGCGGGTCGACCGCGATGTCGACCTGCGGGCCGGCGTTCATGCCAACCTTCTCGCCGATGAACAGCATCGGCGCCTCGTCGCGCTCGCCCTCGCCGATCACGATGGTGCCCTCGATCGGCAGCTTGTTGAGCTCGCGCCGCATGGCGTCCACCGCGGCCTGGTCGGCCGCCTTCTCGTTGCCGTGCCCGCGCAGCCGCGCCGAAGAAACCGCCGCCCGCTCCGTCACCCGCACGATCTCCAGCGTGAGGATGCGCTCGAGCAACGCGTGCGGCGGGACTGAAATATGGGTCGACATCGGCTAACTCCTTCGGAACAGTTTTGGACGGAGATCTCCGTCCGCATCAACTCGTAACACCCACAGTTCGTTCGAACCGTGTCCTATTGTTTGAGCATGACCTTTCCGGAAAACCTCTTCACACTTTTCCGGGTCATGCTCAGTTCTTCTCGATCCGGATCACCTGTGGCCGTCCGCTGATCACCTTGTCCTTCTGCACGGCCGCGAGCGCGCGTCGCACGGCGTCCTCATGCGTCGCATAGGTGATCAGGATGACGGGCACGGGCACCGCCTTGCCGTTCGCCGGCGCAGCGCCGCCATTGGGATGACGCTGCACGATCGACTCGATCGAAATCTTCTGCTCCGCGAGCCGGGTCGCGATCGCGGCCGCAGTGCCCGGGAAATCCCGCGCCAGCAGGCGGATATAGTAGCCGCCCTCGTGCCGCTCCATCGGCGCCTTCTTGGTGTCGCGCAGATGCGAGATCGGCCGGCCGAACGGATTGGCGCGGATGCCGCGCGCAACGTCGGCGATGTCGGCGACGACGGCGGATGCGGTCGCAGCACCGCCGGCACCGGGGCCGACCAGCGTGATCGGAGGAATGCCCTCGCCATCGATCGTGACCGCATTGGTGACACCCATCACCTGCGCGATCGAGGAGGATTTTGGAACCATGGTCGGGTGCACGCGCTGCTCGATGCCCTTGGCGGTACGGACGGCAACACCGAGCAGCTTGAGCCGGTAACCGAGATCGTCGGCCGCGCGCAGATCTTCCGGCGCGATGGATGAGATACCTTCGACATACACAGCGCTTTGAGCAACTTTCGTGCCGAAAGCGAGGCTGGCGAGAATGGCAAGTTTTTGCGCGGTGTCGTGGCCATCGACGTCGAAGGACGGATTGGCCTCGGCGTAGCCGAGCCGCTGCGCATCCTTGAGACATTCGGCGAAGGACAGGCCCTCCTGCTCCATCCGCGTCAGGATGTAATTGCAGGTGCCGTTGAGGATGCCGTAGACGCGGGTGACGCCGGTTCCGGCAAGCCCTTCGCGTAACGTTTTGATGACAGGGATCGCGGCGCCGACCGCTGCCTCGAAATTCAGCGCGCCGCCGTGCTTTTCGGCGGCCTTGGCAAGCTTCAGGCCGTGCTTGGCGAGCAGCGCCTTGTTGGCGGTGACGACCGACTTGCCCGCATTCAGTGCCGCTTCGACCGCAGAGAGAGCGGGATCACCGGCGCCGCCCATCAGCTCGACGAAGCAGTCGATGCCGGGATGCGTGGCCAGTGCCATGGGGTCCCTGACCCATTCGATGCCGCGCAGATCGACGCCGCGCTTCTTCGCCTTCGAGCGCGCGGTGACGGCGACGACGCGAATGCCGCGGCCGCTGCGGCCCGCGAGCACGCGGGCCTGGGTCTCGATCAAACGGACAACTTCGGCGCCCACGGTGCCGAGCCCCGCTATGCCCACTTTCAGGGGTGCAACCATGATGCTTTAGAAAACCTGCCGAAGAGAAACTTAACGCCGATTGGCGAGCGGAACGACGTTGTGCAACGTTTCGATGCCGCTTTCAAGGAAGCGGCGCACGCCGCGCGCGGCTTGTCTGATCCGTTGCTCGTTTTCCACCATGGCGATGCGGACATATCCTTCACCGTGCTCGCCGAAGCCGACACCGGGCGAGACCGCGACGCCGGATTTCTCCACCATCAGGGTTGCGAACTGCATGCTGCCGACGCTGCGGAAGGCCTCCGGCAGCGGCACCCATGCGAACATCGAGGCTTCCGGCGGCGGGATCTCCCAGCCGGCGCGGCCGAATGACTCCACCAGCGCGTCGCGGCGCTTGCGGTAGGTGTCGCGCATCTCCTTGATGCAATCGTCGGGGCCGTTCAGCGCGGCGGTCGCGGCGACCTGCACCGGCGTGAAGGCGCCGTAGTCGAGGTAGGATTTGACGCGGGCGAGCGCGGCGATCACGCGGTCGTTGCCGACCGCAAAGCCCATGCGCCAGCCGGCCATCGAATAGGTCTTCGACATCGAGGTGAACTCGACGGTGACGTCGATCGCGCCGGGCACCTGGAGCACCGAGGGCGGCGGGTTGTTCTCGTCGAAATAGACTTCGGCATAGGCGAGATCGGACAGGATCAGTATCTCGTGCTTCTTCGCGAACGCGACGAGGTCCTTGTAGAAGTCGAGGCTCGCGACATAGGCGGTCGGATTCGAGGGGTAGCAGACGACGAGCGCGAGCGGCTTCGGGATCGAATGCACGATCGCCCGTTCCACCGCCTCGAAGAATTGCGGCGTCGGCTCCGAGGGCACCGAGCGGATCACGCCGCCCGCCATCAGGAAGCCGAAAGCGTGAATCGGGTAGCTCGGGTTCGGGCAGAGGATGACGTCGCCGGGCGCGGTGATCGCCTGCGCCACATTGGCAAAGCCCTCCTTCGAACCGAGTGTCGCCACGACCTGGGTGTCGGGGTTGAGCTTCACGCCGAAGCGGCGGGCGTAATAAGCGGCCTGAGCCCGGCGCAGCCCGGGGATGCCGCGGGAGGCCGAGTAGCGGTCGGTGCGCGGCTTGCCCAGCGTCTCCTTCAGCTTCTCCAGCACATGCGCCGGCGCCGGCAGGTCCGGATTGCCCATGCCGAGGTCGATGATGTCGGCGCCGGCATTCCGCGCGGCCGCCTTGGCCCGGTTGACCTGCTCGAACACGTAAGGCGGAAGGCGGCGGATGCGGTAAAACTCTTCCATGGCTCTCTGGGCTCCGGGCAACCGGTCAGGACAGAATCGACCGGCCATGACAGCCGCTCGGGAAAGCTCTCGCCCCCTCGCGAAAATCACTCAAAATCAAACGCTTAGAGTAATATTCGACGGCAGGAGCTGAAGTCGTTCGCCCTGACTCTCGGCTGAACTGAGGTCTTTTAGCACGGCATGGCGGGGGCGCCAGCGATTACGCCGCGTTACTTGGCGTCTTTTGCGGCAACCGATTGGCGTTCGCGCGCGGCGGCCAGCTCGGCTTCAATCTTGGCGCGCTGGTCCGGCGGGATGATCGCCTGATCACGATCCGGCGGCAGATCGTGCACCGGAAGGTAGGAGCCGGGCTCCCTGGGATGGGCCTGCGCGTCGGTGGGCGTATAGTCAGCCAGCTGACTCGAGCAGCCGCCCAAGGCAAGCGCCGCCATCAGCAGCGCGCCACAGATCGGCAGCGACTTTTGCAGGTCCCTCAACGCCAACACTTGGGAAATCCCCTACTCGTCCCAATGCAAGGCTGCCGGAACTTAACCCGACAACCTGCCCAAGCTCAAACCATTGCTGCCCACAAATGGTACGAGCGAGAATACTTCCAAGGCCCACTGCGGAAGAGGTGCACGCTGATTGTGACAAAACCAAGGGGCTTTGTCGCAGTGCAGCACATGTTGGAGCTTGTTTAACGCCAAACATGCGAGCTTCGCGGTGACGAATACGGAATGAATCGTTACTGTTCTGCTCATGAGTAGCGCCACGACCGACACACCCAAATCCGAAACGAAGTTCGATGCGGAAGCCTTCGCGATGAATGTCGCGCAGGCGATGGAGAGCGGCGGCAAGGCGCTCGCCGCGTATCTCAAGCCACGCGAGAGCGGCGAGGTGCAGGATCGCCCGCCGGCCGAGCTGACGGAAGTGGTCAAGGCCTTCACGTCGGTCGCCGAATACTGGCTGTCGGACACATCCCGCGCGTCGGATCTGCAGACCAAGCTCGCCAAGGATTATCTCGACCTCTGGGGCTCGGCGGCGCGCCGCATGGCCGGCCAGGACGCCCCGCCCGCGATCGCGCCCTCGCCGCGTGACAAGCGCTTTGCCGATCCGGAATGGAAGTCGAACCAGTTCTTCGATTTCATGATGCAGCTCTATCTGCTCACGACCAAATGGGCGCAGGAGCTGGTGCGCGACGCCGACGGGCTCGACCCGCAGACCCGCCGCAAGGCGGAGTTCTACATCCAGCAGATCACCAACGCGATCTCGCCGTCCAACTTCGTGCTGACCAATCCGGAAGTGCTGCGCGAGACGGTCGCCAGCAGCGGCGAGAACCTCGCGCGCGGCCTGAAGATGCTGGCCGAGGACATCGCGGCCGGCAAGGGCATGCTGAAGATCCGCCAGTCCAATCCGGACAATCTCGTCGTCGGGGTCAATATGGCGACGACGCCGGGCAAGGTGATCTACCAGAACGAGATGATGCAGCTGATCCAGTATTCGCCGACCACGGAGAACGTGCTGCGCACGCCGCTCCTGATCGTGCCGCCCTGGATCAACAAGTTCTACATCCTCGATCTCAAGCCGGAGAAATCCTACATCAAGTGGTGCGTCGACCAGGGCATCACCGTGTTTGTGATCTCATGGGTCAATCCCGACAAGCGGCTCGGCAACAAGAGCTGGGAAGACTACATGAAGGAAGGCCCGCTCACAGCGATGGACGTGATCGAGAAGGTCACCGGCGAGTTGAAGGTGCACACCGCCGGCTATTGCGTCGGCGGCACCATGCTCGCGACCACGCTGGCCTGGCTCGCCGAGAAGCGCCGCCAGCGCGTCGCGTCGGCGACGTTCTTCGCCGCGCAGGTCGACTTCACCCATGCCGGCGATCTCCTCGTGTTCGTCGACGAGGACCAGATCGCGGCCCTCGAGCAGGACATGAAGGCGGCCGGCGTGCTCGAAGGCTCGAAGATGGCGATGGCCTTCAACATGCTGCGCTCCAACGATCTGATCTGGTCCTATGTCGTCAGCAACTATCTGAAGGGCCAGCAGCCGAGCGCGTTCGACCTCCTGCACTGGAATTCGGATGCGACGCGCATGACCGCATCGAACCACTCCTATTACCTGCGCAATTGCTACCTGGAGAACCGGCTCTCCACCGGCACCATGGTGCTCGACAACACGCTGCTCGACCTCTCCAAGGTCAAGGTGCCCGTCTACAACCTCGCCACCCGCGAGGACCACATCGCGCCGGCCGAATCGGTGTTGTACGGCTCGCAGTTCTTCGGCGGCCCGGTAAAATACGTCCTGTCCGGCTCGGGCCACATCGCCGGCGTGGTCAACCCGCCCGCCTCGAACAAGTACCAGTACTGGACCAACGACAACGTCAAGGACATCAACGTCGCCGAGTGGATGAAGGGCGCGGTGGAGCACAAGGGCTCGTGGTGGCCGGACTGGCGCGAATGGCTGGGCGGGCTCGATCCCGAGGAAGTCCCGGCGCGCGTGGTCGGCAGCGAGGCCCTGCCCGCGATCGAGGACGCGCCCGGCAGCTATGTCAGGGTTCGCGCATAGCGGACTCGCCCGCGCTTTCGTATAGACTCGCTCTCAACGCAGCGAAGACACAGGGGACGGACCATGACGCGCGAATTGTTCTGGCTGACACTGACGGTGATCCTGACCGGGATCCTCTGGATTCCCTACACCATCAACCGCTGCCAGGTTCGGGGGCTCAGTGGCGCCTTGGCCAATCCCTCGCGCGCCGACAAGCCGCAGGCGGAGTGGGCGAACCGCCTGATGTTCGCGCATGACAACGCCGTCGAAAACCTCGTGCTCTTCGCGCCGCTGGTGCTGATCCTAAACGCGATCGACTATTCCTCGAAATGGACCGTGCTCGCCTGTGCGGTCTATTTCTGGTCGCGTGTCGCGCATCTGATCGTCTATGCGCTCGGAATCCCGGTGTTCCGGACTCTCGCCTTCACCGTCGGCTTCCTCGCCCAGGCCGTGCTTGCGCTGGCAATCTTCAAGGTGCTCTAGAAATCGGGTCTCTTAGGGATCAGGCCCTGCGTACGACGAGGTTCAGCATGTTGGCTGGCGTCTCGTCGAAACTCTGGATCACGTTGGTGTCCGACGACAGCGTGATCCACGAACCTGCGCTGGCGTAAGTCATCTCGAGCCACTCCCGCGAGACGTAGCTGTAGTACCGCCCGAGGCTGTCTCGCGCGTCGCCCTCGCCCATCTTGTAGCTGGCGTAGAACACGCCTGATGGCTTGAGTGCACGGTGGATCTTTCCAAGGATGCCGGCGAGCTCGTCGCGTGGCACATGCAGCAGACAGGCGCTCGCCCAGACGCCGTCATAGGCCTCGTGCCCATCCAGCTGGTCGAACCGCATCGCCTCGACGGGATGACCAAGCCGGCGCGAGGCGATCCCGGCCATTTCGGGCGAGCCATCGGTCGCACGCACTGAAAAACCTTCGGCGAGCATCACTGCGGAATGATTGCCGGCACCGCAACCGAGCTCGAGGATCGCGCCTCCCGGCGGCAGCAGGGCGAGAAAGCCCCGCAACCGCGTCGATGCGGCCTTCGCCCAGCCGGCATAGGCCTCGGCGTTCTGCCGGTAGAATTGCAAGGTCGCTTCGTCCACCGCAGTACCTCGTGTCATGGAAACAGCGCGATCTGCTCCAACCCCGCCGTCTCGGGCAGCCCGAACATCAGGTTCATGTTCTGGATCGCCTGCCCGGCCGACCCCTTCACCAGATTGTCGAGCGTGGAAATCACGATCGCCCGGTTCTTGATGCGGTCGGCGACGACGCCGATCTGCACATAGTTGGAGCCGCGCACATTCTGGGTCTGCGGCAGCACGCCCTTCCTGGCGACATGCACGAAGGGCTCGTTGGCATAAGCCTGCTCCAGCGCGCTTCGCAGATCGTCCGGCGTCGCGCCGTTGAGCTTGACGTAGGAGGTGCAGAGTTCGCCGCGCGCCATCGGAATAAGATGCGGCGTGAAGTTGATCGTCACTGCGGAACCGGCGGCGACGCCGACCTCCTGCTCGATCTCGGGCGCGTGCCGGTGGGTGCCGACCGAATAGGGCGACAGCCCCTCGCCCGCCTCGCTGAACAACGTGTTCTGTTTCAGCCCGCGGCCGGCGCCGGTGACGCCCGATTTCGCGTCGATGACGATGTCGTCGACGTCGATCAGCTTGGCTTTCGCAAGCGGCACCAGCGCGAGCAGCGCCGCCGTGGGATAGCAGCCGGGACAGGCGACCAGCCGCGCCGACGTGATCTTCTCGCGATAGAATTCGGTGAGACCGTAGACCGCTTCGCCCTGCAGTTCGAGCGCCCGGTGCTCATGGCCGTACCACTGCGCATAGGTGCTCTTGTCCCGCAGCCTGAAATCGGCGGACATGTCGAGGACCTTGATTTTGGGATTTGCCTTGAGGACCGCGGCGATGATTTCCTGCGTGGTGCCGTGCGGCAGTCCGCAGAACACCGCATCGAGCTTGCTCCAGTCGACCTTTTCCCATTCCACGAGTTTCGGCAGGTCCAGCATGAAACAATGCGGAAACACGTCGCCCATCGACTTGCCGGCATGGGTGTTGGCGGTGAGCGCGACGATCTCGGCATTCGGATGCCGGGCCAACAGGCGCACCGCATCGGCCCCGGTGTAACCGGAGGCGCCGAGAATGCCGATCTTCTTCGAGCTCATCACGCGTACCTTTCAGGCGTCATTTGATCGTCTTGCCGGAGTCGAAAGTCGCAGCGTCGCTTCGTCCACCGGGCTGGCCTCCCGAGCAACGTTCGATCAGCTATTGTCGGCAAGGCCCAGCATCAGCCGCATGTTCTGCACGGCCGCACCCGAGGCGCCCTTGCCGAGATTGTCGAGCCGGGCGACCAGTACCGCCTGGTGATATTTGTCGCTGGCGAAGACGTGGAGCTCGAGCGTGTTGGTCTCGTTGAGCGCCTCCGGCTCGAGCTTGCCGCCCTTGGTCGCCTCGTTCTGGAGCGGCATCACCGAGACATATTTCGAGCCGGCGTAACGCTTGGCCAGCGCGGCCTGGAGGTCCGCACCGCCAAGCTTGCCCGGCAGCGCGTCGAGCTGGAGCGGCACCGAGACCAGCATGCCCTGCCGGTAGTTGGCGACCGAGGGAATGAAGATCGGCCGCCGCGTCAGTTTCGAATAGAGCTGCATCTCCGGAAGATGCTTGTGCTCGAAGCCAAGGCCGTAGAGCTCGAAGGACGGCGCGCTGCCGTCTTCGAAGCTCGCGATCATCGACTTGCCGCCGCCGGAATAGCCGCTCACCGCGTTGACGGTGACGGGATAATCGGGCGGCAACAGACCGGCATCGACGATCGGCCGCAGCAGCGCGATCGCACCGGTCGGATAGCAGCCGGGATTGGAGACCTTCTTCGCGGCCTTGATCTTTGCGGCCTGGTCCGACGTCAGCTCCGGAAAGCCGTAGGCCCAGTCGGGCGCGACCCGGTACGCGGTGGAAGCGTCCAGCACCTTCGGCGCCGAAGCGCCCATGCTGTCGACCAGCGCCACTGTTTCCTTCGCGGCCTCGTCAGGCAGGCAGAGGATGACGAGATCGACCTCCTCCATCAGCGCCTTCTTGGCCGCGGGATCCTTGCGCTTGTCGTCGGAGATCGTCTTCACGGTGACGTCGCTCTGGAGCTTCAGCCGCTCGTTGATGCCGAGCCCGGTGGTGCCGGAGCCGCCGTCGACGAAGACGGTGGCGGGCTTCTTGGCGGCGCCGGTGGTCGGGGCCTTGGTGGTTTCCGTGAGGCTCATGGCGCGCTCCTTTCGAGCATGTTGGTTTCGTTCGCGAAGGCCTCCGGCCTCACGTCCTGCATCAATTGTGCAATCTCTCTGGCGTCGGCTGCGGGTTGCGCCCCGAGCGCGTTGGCGATCGCGGTATAGTCGGCGTCCGATTTGTGCTGGTTGAGCTTGAAGCTGCCTTCGACCTCTTCAACCGTCATGACCAGGCCCACGATCCCCTTCTTCAACGCTTCCAGCCGGCCTGCCGTCATCTTCGCCGATGTCCACGGCGCTTTCGGCAACAGCCAGCTCTCGAACTTGTCGCTCAGCGTGTCGATCTGCACCGCCAGCTGATCGTCCGACAAGAGGCGCACCGGCCCGCTCAGATGCACCGACTGGTAGAGCCAGGTCGGCACCTGATCCGGCGAGACGTACCAGTCGGGCGATACATAGGCATCGGGGCCGTTGACCGCGAGCAGCCAGGAGGTCGTCCCATCCGCCAGCTTTAGCAGCGGATTGTGACGGGCGACATGAAAGGCGGCCTGCGGCGTGCCGTCAGCGGCGTAAGTCAGGTAGAACGGCAGCGGCGAGGCGACCGGCTTGTGGCCGTCGAAGGCGCACATCGTGCCGAAGCCGCGCTCCTCGGCGAATTTCAGGCTCGCGGCGCGGTCCTGCTTGAAAAAGGGTGGCGTGTACATCGTGGTCTCCTGCTGGGCCTCCTTGAGGGGCCGCCGGATCAGATCGCGCTGACAGGAGAGAGAATGCCGCGGATAGGATCCAGCGGCAAAGACGATGATCTCAAACGCGATCGACCGCCCAAACCGCTAAAGAGCGGCGGCGGCGACGGGCGAACAGGATGGTCGCGGCGTTGATCATGGCGCGCGGCTATAAGGCCAGAGGGTTCCAGGGTCAAGTCCAAATCGATGGGGCGCGACGGCTGCCGCACCACGTGACGGCAGGATGCCGCACGGATGTCATCGGGCCGCAGCGGAATTTCTCCTAAGCTTGGGGGTTCCCGAGAAAGAAAGGCGCCACAACCCCGCCGGTTCGTGCCTTTCGTTCGCAACCCAGCCCCAGGACATCGCCATGACCGAGATCACCCGTCGCGCAACGCTAGCCGGCGCCGCCGCCTCGGCGCTCCTGCCCTTCGTGAAGACCTCGCCCGCGAGCGCCGCCGCGCCCCAGGCAGCGACCCAGAATGCGAGCTTCTACCGCTACAATGTCGGCACCCACCAGATCACCGTGGTCTGCGACGGCGTCGCGACCGTCAACCTGACGGACAATTACGCGGCCGGCGCCAGCAAGGACGACATCAACAAGATCTTCGCCGAGAACCATCTGCCGACCGACAAGGTCACCCACACCTTCAATCCGGTCGTCGTCAACACCGGGCCGAAGCTCGTCGTGATCGATACCGGTCTCGGGCCCGACCAGTTCACGCAGACCAAGGGCAAGGTCGGCCAGTTCCACAACAACCTTGCAGCGGCCAGCATCGACCGCGCGGCAGTCGACACCGTCATCATCTCGCACTTCCACGGCGACCACATCAACGGCCTGCTCGCGGCCGAGAACAAGCCGGCCTTCCCCAACGCCGAGATCATGGTTCCGGCAGTGGAATGGAAGTTCTGGATGGATGACGGCGAGATGAGCAAGGGTACCGGCAATCCGATCCTTGAGAGCAACTTCAAGAATATCCGCCGCGTGTTCGATGCGCTCGGCCGCAAGGTCACGCAATACGAGTCCGGCAAGGAAGTCGCGCCCGGCATCACCTCGGTGGCGAGCCCGGGCCACACGCCGGGACACAACTCCTTCATCGTCGCGTCCGGCGCGGAAAAGGTACTTGTGCAGGTCGACATCACCGCAGGCGCAGCGTTCCTGTTCGTGAAGCATCCTGAATGGAACATTGCCTCCGACGTCGACAAGCCGCTGGCGCAAGAGACGCGGCGGAAGCTCTACGACATGGCGATTGCCGAGAAGATGCCGATCCAGGCCTTCCATGCCGCCTTCCCCGGTCTCGTCCGCGTCGAGAAGGAGAAGGATGGTTCGGGCTATCGCTGGATTCCGTCGATCTGGAACGCCTCGCTTTAGGCTCTGCCGTATCCGCTGACCGGGCGGCCGAGCTGCCCGGTCAGATCACGCGCCAGATCCATTCCATGATCTTCGCGATCACGTCGCCAAAAAGCAGCAGCGCCGCGGACCAGACTAGCGCCGAGATGAAATTGGCGGCCTGAAAACTCCAATAGGGCATCTCGAAAATGCCAGCTGCGAGCGGCACCGAGGCGCGCAAAGGGCCGAAGAAGCGGCCGATGAAGATGCTGGGCACGCCCCAGCTCCGCACGAAGGCTTCGCCCCTGGGCAGCAGTTCCGGGTAACGCGACAGCGGCCACATCTGGGCGACCTGCTCCTTGTAGCGATAGCCGAACCAGTAGGAGACCCAGTCGCCGAGCGCAGCACCGATGCCGCCGGCGATCCAGACCGGATAGAAGCTGATGCCGCTCGCCCCGATCAGCGCGCCGATCGCAACCAGCGCTCCCCAGGCCGGGATCAGCAGCGAGACGAACGCCAGCGACTCCCCGAAGGCGAGCAGGAACACGATCGGGGCCGCCCAAGCCTGGTGAGCGCGCACGAAATCGGCCAGCGCGTGCGCGTACTGCTCCATTCCAGATTGCCTTCCCGCCCCGTCACGGTCCTGTCAGATAAAAGGACTGGTAAGCCAAGGACTTGTGTGACATCAAGTCACAAAGCCGGGCCTGAGCCGGGCCCAGGTGTCAAATTGCCGGGAATTGGTGGGGCCTGCGGCGTAAAATCGCCGGGATTGGCTCCCACCCACACCCGCCGGGCGGACCTGCGGTGACCTTTGCAGGCCAGCCGTGGCATAGTCGGCCCAACCGATTCGCCGCCATCGCGGCCATCAAAGTGCATCAAAATATATGTCCAAGCAGTTGAAGCCAAAAGCAAAAGACGATTTTTTCGGCGGCGATGAGCCGAAGTCGCGTGCGCCCGCCAAGGCGGCTTCGCGCGGAACGGGCGGCGAAGCCGACTACACTGCGGCCGATATCGAGGTGCTCGAAGGCCTGGAACCGGTGCGCCGCCGGCCCGGCATGTATATCGGCGGCACCGATGAGAAGGCGCTGCATCACCTCTTCGCCGAAGTCATCGACAACTCGATGGACGAGGCGCTGGCCGGGCACGCGACCTTCATCGGAGTCGAGCTCAGCGCCGACGGGTTCCTGACCGTCACCGACAACGGCCGCGGCATCCCGATCGATCCACATCCGAAGTTTCCGAAAAAGTCGGCGCTCGAAGTCATCATGTGCACGCTGCATTCGGGCGGCAAGTTCGACTCCAAGGTCTACGAGACTTCCGGCGGTCTGCACGGTGTCGGCATCTCCGTGGTGAACGCCCTATCCTCGCTGCTCGAGGTCGAGGTCGCACGCAGCCAGAAACTCTACCGCATGACGTTCGAGCGCGGGCACCCGAAGGGCAAGCTCGAGGATCTCGGCAAGATCAACAACCGCCGCGGCACCCGCGTGCGCTTCAAGCCCGACACCGACATTTTCGGCGCCAAGGCCGCGTTCAAGCCGCAGCGCCTGTTCAAGATGACGCGCTCGAAGGCGTATCTGTTCGGCGGCGTCGAGATCCGCTGGAACTGCGCGCCCGAGCTCCTGAAGGGCGTCGAGGACGTGCCGGCGGAAGCAACGTTCCATTTCCCCGGCGGACTCAAGGATTACCTCGCCGCTGCGATCCACGCCGACACGCTGGTGCATCCCGACATCTTCTCTGGCAAATCAGGCCGCAACGGCGCGCACGGCGCCTGCGAATGGGCTGTCGCCTGGACCGCGGATGCCGACGGCTTCCTGTCGTCCTACACCAACACCGTGCCGACGCCCGATGGCGGCACGCACGAATCCGGCCTGCGCAGCGCGCTGCTGCGCGGCCTGAAGGATCACGCCGAGCGCGTCGGTCAGGGCAAGCGCGCGTCATCCATTACGTCGGAAGACGTCATGGTGGGCGCGGCCGTGATGCTGTCGGTGTTCGTGCGCGAGCCTGAATTCCAGGGCCAGACCAAGGATCGTCTCGCCACCGCAGAAGCGCAGCGCATCGTCGAACAGGCGATGAAGGATCCGTTCGACCACTGGCTATCGGGCAATCCGAACATGGCCAACCGGCTGCTCGACTTCGTGATCGACCGCGCCGAGGAGCGGCTGCGCCGTCGCCAGGAAAAGGAAACGGCACGCAAGACCGCCGGCAAGAAGCTGCGCCTGCCCGGCAAGCTCGCCGACTGCACCGATGCCGGCACCGAGGGCTCCGAGCTCTTCATCGTCGAGGGTGACTCGGCGGGCGGCAGCGCCAAGCAGGCCCGTGATCGCAAGACGCAAGCGGTGCTGCCGCTGCGCGGCAAGATCCTCAACGTCGCCTCGGCCGGCAAGGACAAGCTGACGGCGAACGCGCAGCTCTCCGACCTCGTGCAGGCGATCGGCTGCGGCCAGCTTTTGCAATATCGCGAAGAGGATCTGCGCTATCAGCGCATCATCATCATGACCGACGCCGACGTCGACGGCGCCCACATCGCCTCGCTCCTGATCACCTTCTTCTACCGGCAGATGCCGCGGCTGATCGACGAGGGCCACCTCTTCCTCGCGGTGCCGCCGCTCTACAAGCTGACCCATGGCTCGAAGTCCGTCTACGCACGCGACGACAAGCACAAGGAGACGCTGCTCAAGAGCGAGTTCAACGCCAACGCCAAGGTCGAGGTGAACCGCTTCAAAGGTCTCGGTGAGATGATGCCGGCGCAGCTCAAGGAAACCACCATGGATCCGCGCAAGCGGACGCTGCTAAAGGTGGTGCTGCTCGCCGACGACCGCGACACCACGGCGGATTCGGTGGAGCGTCTGATGGGCACCAAGGCCGAGGCGCGCTTCGCGTTCATCTCGGACAAGGCGGAGTTTGCGAGCGAGGAGCTGCTGGACGTCTGAGGCAGTCTTCCGACGTCACGCACAAAGTCCCGGCCTCGGCCGGGGCTTTTTTGTTTGCGGCTGCTCGCGGAGGCGCCCGACCCAGACCGCGTCCGCTACCCGACTCATCTTGGGGCGGAACGACTCGGCCAACGACTCACCGGCGCCAAGGCTGAGGCAGGATTGCTACCATTTCGGACAGAGCCGGATTTGCTAACGAGAAGTTACCGGAATTCGATCTTCGGAAAATGACGCAACATATTGTAATAATAGAGATATTTTTGATTTCGGCGATCACGCCCGGAATCCTCGCCGAGCGGCGTTTCCCGGCGACTGTGCCTGTCCGGCAACAGCATTTCGGTGGAAAGCGGCTATAGTCCGGGCATCAGATCACTCGGACTTCAGTGCGCTCGCGCCTGCCGGACAGACCAAAGCTTGGGGATTTTAAGATGAAGAAGATTTTGCTCGCACTCACCGCGGTTGCCGCGATGACCGGCTCGGCGTCGGCGGCCGATCTGGCTGCCCGTCCCTACGTGAAGGCCCCGCTTCCGGCGCCCGTCGCCAACTGGACCGGCTTCTACATCTTCGGCGGTGGTGGTGGTGGCCTCTCGAACTCCGATCAGTCCGTCCAGACCACGGTCGGCGCGGTTCCGCTGACGATCGGCCAGCGCCAGGGTGGCTCGGGCTGGTTCGGCACCGTCGGTCTCGGCTACGACTGGCAGTTCAACAGCACTTGGGTCGCCGGCGTGTTCGCTGACGGTCAGTTCGGCAGCATCCGTGGCACGGTTCAGGATCCCTTCTTCGGCATCACCGGCTCGCAGAAGCTGGAAGACTCCTGGGCCGCTGGTGTGCGCCTCGGCTATCTGGTTGCTCCGAACGTTCTCTCCTACGTCAACGGCGGTTATTCCGGCGCTCACTTCGGCCAGACCAACTTCCTGACGCTGGCCGGCGTTCCCGCTGGTGCCCACCTCAACAGCTACAACCGCAATGGTTGGTTCGTTGGCGGCGGCGTCGAGAACAGCCTGAACATCTTCGGCATCTCTTCGCCCGGCTGGTTCATGAAGACCGAATATCGTTCGGCCTTCTACAACGCCAAGACCCAGGACGAACTGATCGACGGCACCAACCTCCCGACCGGCAACAGCATCCGCGCCAACAGCTGGAACCAGACGATCTCGACCTCGCTGGTCTACCGCTTCAACTGGACCGGTCCGGTCGTCGCGAAGTACTGATCTGTTCTGAAATTCAGACGTCAAAGCCCCGGCATTGTCCGGGGCTTTTTCGTTGCGGCTTCTGTTTTGCGGAGTTCAAGGCTCGATACATCGAGAGCTCCGGTGCGCGGTGCCCCAGCGGGTCGTGCCAGTCCGGAGGCGTCGCCTCAAGCTCTGCGTTCCCAATTCATATGTACCTGACCGGCAACAGCTTTTTGGCTGGAACCGCCTATAGCTTGGTCATCCGATGACTCGAAGTTCAGCGCGCGCGCCGAACAGACCAAGGTTGGGATTTAATCATGAAGAAGTTTTTGCTCGCTCTGACGGCATTGGCGGCGATGACCGGTTCGGCCGCGGCGGCTGACCTTGGGGCCCGCCCCTATGTGAAGGCTCCGGCGCCCGCGCCAGTGCAAAGCTGGACCGGCTTCTACATCTTCGGCGGTGGCGGCGGCGGTCTGTGGTCCGCTGACAGCAACATCCAGAGCACCGGTGTTGCCGGAGGGTTCGGTGCCTTCGGACCGGCGGGCACCGCTATAACCCGCGATACGCGCCTGGGCGGCAGCGGCTGGTTTGGAACCGTCGGCGCCGGTTACGATTGGCAATTCAACGGCCGTTGGGTGGCCGGCGTCTTTGCTGACGGACAGTTCGGTGACATCAGTGGCTCGCTGACCGACCCCGCCTTCTGGCAAACGGAAGGCCGCCAAAAGCTTCGCACCAGCTACACGGCCGGCGCGCGGTTAGGCTATCTCGTTGCGCCCAATGTCCTGTCTTACGTCAACGCCGGTTACTCGGGTTCGGAATGGTCAGGCACGTCTCAGACGTTTCTGGGTGTGGGACCGGGCGCCAGTACCGCGACGCAGACGACCACTGGCTCCTTCCACCGCGATGGCTTTTTCGTTGGCGGTGGCGTCGAGAACAACCTCGACATTTTCGGAATTGCTGCGCCCGGCTGGTTCATGAAAACCGAATACCGTTCGGCGTGCTATGACCGCATTTCCCGGCCCACGACGTTTGCTCCGGGCAATAATTTCGGCGCGCCGGCGGTGGGTCTGACGGGCACCGCAATTACCTTCAAGCCCTGGGTCCAGACCATCAGCACGTCGCTGGTCTACCGCTTCAACTGAAGCGCCCCAACTCCTGAGACAGGTCCTGATCCAGTCTGGTTAGACGTCAAAGCCCCGGCATCGTCCGGGGCTTTTTCGTTGCCGGATTGTCAGCGGCCGACGCTCGCCTTCAGAGATCGGTACGCCTCTCCAAGCCGGTTCTCGATCCCCGCCCAGTCGGCCTCGGCGATCGCCTCGCCCCGCGCATCGCGAAACGCCATGGCCTCTGCCCGCGCGATGCCGAACTGCCTGATGCCGGAATCGTCCGCGCTCCTGCCGTAGGTCAGCGCCGCCACGCGTGCGATGGTGAGGCCATAGTCGCGCGGGTCCACCGCCTCGCGCCGCGCCCGCCACCAGTCAAGCTCGAGACGGGCGGCCTCGTGCGCGTCGAATGCCGCGGGCGCGGCCGATGCAAGATCCCGGTAGTATCCAACGAGCGCTGGCAGGGCCGCATCGGCCTCCCGGCGTGACCGCGTCGGCTGGAACGTCCTGGCGGCCCCGGCGGCGCCGAACGCGATCTGCAAGCTTCCTAGCGGCGAAAAGCCGAACTGCGTCCGCGTCGATTCGTAGAGATGGTAGAACAGCGCGGCATAGCGCTTGTCGTAATAGTCGCGCCACATCGCTGTCTCGAGCCGCGCCATCTCGGCCGGATCGAACGCCCGCAGATCCGCACGACGCGGAATGACGGCATAGGCCGCCACCAGTGCGGCCGCAGCAGCGATGCCAAGGGTGCTACCAAGGATCATCTTCCGCACGGACATGGATCCTCCCAGCGGCCCTGCATCCGCAGCCATTGTATCCAAACCGAAGCTACGGCTAGTCTGGCGGGAAGTTTTCGTGACAAGCGGCGATCGTTGATGCCGTAGGCCACGACAGAGGCAAACCAACGGGGAGGAATGCATGCGCAGATTTCTGCTGATCGCAGGCCTGTTTGCCCTCGCCGTCGGGCTGCTCTGGATCGGACAGGGAACGGGCACCGTCGCCTGGCCGCGGTCGAGCTTCATGGTCAACCAGTTGCAATGGGCCGGCTATGGCGCAGCCATGGCCGGCTTCGGACTGGTCCTGATCTGGCAGAGCAACCAATAGAAGAAACCAGGGAATACAAATATGACATCCAACCGGTTCGATCTCCGCGGCAAAGTCGCGATCGTCACAGGGGGCAATGGCGGCATCGGTCTTGGCCTCGCCCACGGACTCGCCGATGCCGGCGCCGATATCGCCGTGGTCGCACGTAACGAAACCAAGTCGGCCGCTGCCGTTGCCGATCTCAGAGAGCGCGGCGTGAAGGCGATTGCCGTCACCACCGACGTCACCGACAAGGCGGCGGTCGCGGCCATGATCGACCGCGTCGTCAAGGAGCTCGGCCGGATCGACATCCTCATCAACAATGCCGGCATGAGCATCCGCAAGCCGCCGCACGAGCTCGAGCTCGACGAGTGGAACAAGGTGATCGACACCAACCTAACCAGCGCTTTCGTGTGCTCGAAGCTGGCCTATCCGGCGCTGAAGGCGTCGGGCAACGGCAAGGTGATCAATATCGGCTCGATGATGTCGATCTTCGGTGCGAGCTTCGCCACCGCCTATGCGGCAAGCAAGGGCGGCATCGTGCAGTACACGCGCGCGTGCGCCAATGCGTGGGCGCCCGACAACATCCAGGTCAACGCCATCCTGCCGGGCTGGATCGACACCGACCTCACCCGCGGCGCGCGGCAGCAGGTCTCGGGACTGCATGAGCGCGTGCTGGCGCGCACGCCCGCGGGACGCTGGGGCGATATCGACGACTTCGCCGGCATCGCCGTGTTCCTCGCCTCGCCCGCCTCGAACTTCGTCACGGGCACTGCGATCCCCGTCGACGGTGGATTCTCCGTGATGGCGTAAGCTTGCCCCGCGGTCGACGAAAAGGCCCCGGCAGATGCCGGGGCTTTGAAAGCTCTCACGTTCGGAGAGATCAGTACCTTGCGACGACGGCCGAGGGACCGAAGCGGTAGTTCACGCCGACGCGCACCGCATCAACGACATGGCTGAACGATACGTCGCTGAGTACGTGGGGCAGAAATAGGCAAGTGCTATTTACCTACTGCACCCTTATGCACCGTCACGGTCAGTTTCCGGAGATGACCATCCGCTGCGCCGTCCCGCCCGTGGCGACAACGACGCGCGAATCGGCAGAAGAAAGCCCCGGACGGAGCCGGGGCTTTCAGTTGTTGGCAGTACTTTTTTAGCTTCGGTCGTTTGTTGACGTGCTCAGTAGCGCGCGATGACCGGTGCGTCGAACTTGTAGCTCGCGCGCACGACGGCCCACTGGATGTCGCGCGGCTTGGCATCGAAGGTGTAGTTACCCGAGGTGCCGCCGAGCTGATAGGTCTGGCTGCCGAAGGCCGCGTAATTGTACTCGAGGCCGACGATCCAGTTGCGGGTGATGCCGTATTCCCAGCCGGCGCCGACGGTCCAGCCGTTGGCCCAGTGGGTCTGACCGCCCGAGCCGGTCGAGGGCGCAACGGTGTCGCTGACGTTGAGGCGGTTGTTCACGCCGGCATAGCCGCCCTTGATGTAGAACAAATTGTTCTGCACGGCGAAGCCGGCGCGGCCGACGACGGTCGCGAGCACGTTGGCGCGCCAGGTGAAGATGTCGTCAGCGGCGCCGAAGGCGGTGTTGACGACCGTACCCTTGTTGTCGAGGCCGGAGATCGTGCCTTCCATGCCGAACACGTAGTTGTTGGCCTGCCAGTTGTAGCCGATCTGAGCACCGCCCATGATGCCGGCGCCACGCTGGCGATAGCCCTGGCCCGGAACGAGATCGCCGAACGGCGCGCCGGCCCCGTTGTTGATGAACTGCTCGTTGGTCCATGCGCCACCGATGTGGCCGCCGACATAGAAACCGGTCCAGTTGAACAGCGGCTCCGCATAGGCGGGCGCCTTCATGTAGCGCGCACCGAGATCGGCGGCTGAAGCGGCGCCGGTCGAAACCAGAGCGGTCGTGCAGGCGAAGGCGGCAATCAATTTGTTACGCATGGTACACCCCGTGTCCTTTGATGGGTGCACGGTCACACGCAGGTCTTACTCAAATTTGAATCAAGAAAGTTAAGACGCCGGATTGGCAAGCGGCACGACGTGAATCCGTTTGCGCTGTTGCGCGCACGCAACGCGCGGCGCGCGATTTAACGCCGCGTTATCCCTACCGACCTCCTGCACTATGACGCCGGCGCGGCCTTGGATTGCACGTGCTCGGGCCGCACGCCGAGCGCAATCAGGCGCGCCGGAAGACCCTGGAGCCATGGCAGCGCAGTGATCAGGCGCACGACCAGCGGCACCTTCAGCGGCCGATCGCCGCCCTGCAGGGCGCCGCTGATGATGTTGTTCTGCACGATCACCTGCATGCGCTGCGTCATCCTCACCGGGAATTCGCGGCGTCGGCGCACGGCATCGAGTTCATTCTCGGTTGGGCAGCCCTGCCGAAGCTTGTCGGCCAGCAAATTGGCGGTCGCGACCGCGTCCTGCACGGCGAGATTGACGCCGACGCCACCGACCGGCGACATCGCATGCGCGGCATCGCCGATGAGAAGCAGGCCCGGCCGCGTCCAGCGCGCCAGGCGGTTGATCGCGACGGTGAGCAGCTTGACGTCGTCAAAGCTCTTCACATCGGCAATGCCGGATCGAAGGATCGGCGCCATGCGCACGACGTCGTCGAGCAGCGCCTGCAATCCCCTCGCCTTCACCGCCTCGTATTGTCCCTTCGCGATGACATAGGCGCACTGCCAATAGTCGCCGCGCTCGAACGTAACCATCATCTTTCCGGGCTCGATGCGCGCGAACAGGTTCTCGGTCTCGTCCGCCTTGCGGCCGACGCGGAACCACAGCACGTCCATCGGCGCGCCGATCTCCTCGACGCGGAGCCCCGCACGCTCGCGCACCGTCGAATGCCGGCCGTCGCAGGCAATGGTGAGATCGGCTTCGATGTCGATCGGCCCATCCGGTGTCATCGCGCGCACGCCGGCGATGGTCTCGCCGCGACGGATCAGATCGACGGCTTCCGTATTCATCATCACCTTGAGCGAGGCGAAGCGCTGGCCGGCCTCACGCAGGAAATTCAGGAAGTCCCATTGCGGCATGAAGGCAATGAACGGGTACTTGGTGCGGAGCCGGCGGAGATCGGCGATCCGCACGGGCGTGCCGCCAAACAGACCGTCCATCATCTGCAGGCGCTGGTGCGGCAGCTTCAGGAACCCATCGATCAGGCCGAGCTCGTCCATCACCTGGAGCGTCGAGGGATGCACGGTGTCGCCGCGAAAGTCGCGGAAGAAATCCGCATGCTTCTCCAGCACCACGACGTCGATGCCGGCGCGTCCCAGGAGATAGCCGAGCATCATGCCGGCCGGCCCGCCGCCGACGATGCAACATCGGGTTCTCACGGAGTGACGCACGGTGTGCTCTGGGGTATCAGATTCCGTCATCAACTCCTCGCTTACAACTTTAGTACTCTGTGCGGTGCAACAAGCCGGAATTGGTTTGCCGCAACGCCGAATGGCCGGTAGCGTTGCTGATAATTTCGATTGATTTCAGGATGATCCCGCGTTGCGCACCATACTGATAGTGCTTGGCATCTGGCTGCTGATCAACGTGCTTTTCGTCGTGATCATGCTGCCGCCGCGCAAGCCGCGGAAGCCGGATCCTCAGGAGGCGGGCACGCTCGCGCCGGCACGGATCGACCAGAACGGCTATCCGTTCGAGGAACAGGAGAAGGTCCTGCTTCGCCATGTGGTCATCTCGATCGCCATGGGGACGTTCTTCTCGCTTGCACCGCCCTTGATGGAAGCGATCGACTCCATCAAGCGCTACATCGGGAAGCGTCGCGGCTAGTTTCCCGCGCCAACTGCGCTCGCCGCCCAACAATGGAACCGCAGACCGCTCAGTTGTTGCTGCGGTTCGCGGCCCGAAAACTCTTGATTTCCGACACGCTGCCATCGCGGTAGGTCAGTTCCACCGAGACGAACTGCGTCGCCGGGGCAAGCTTCATGTAGAGCGGCATGCCGGCGCTGATCGCGCTGGGATCGCGCATGTCGCAGCCCGGCATCTTCAACACCTGGTTCGGAACGGCGGTGTCGATGCCGATGCGCACCTCGCGGATGGCGCAGCGGTAGGACACGAGATGCGTGTAATAGACGAGCAGCCCGTTGAACTCGCGGAACGACAGCCAGCTCGTCGCGGTCATGTCGAGAATCTTGCGCTGGTCGCGGATCAGCGCGGCCTCGGGATCGAACCTGATCGGGAATGGCCCCTGCATGTCGCCGGACTGATCGACATAGCGGACCTCGATGGTGCCGGCCTGCGCATCCGGCGGCAATTCGATCGACGGGTTCGGCATCCGCTTGCGCGTGCGCGGATCGAGCGTGTCGATGAAGCCGGTCTCGCGGAAATCGCCATTGCCGGCCATGCGCCAGGAAATGCCGAGCGTCGGGTCGGCGAAGGAGAACACCACGCTCCAGCCGCCATTGTGCCGCGAGAAGCTGGCGATCGGCGCGTTGGTGGTTTCTTCCTTCGGCACGCGCGGTACCGACACCGGCGGGAGAGCCGCGAGCTTCTGCGGCGGCGGATCGGCCGGGCGCGCAGCGGCCGTCGCGTCCTTGGCAACACCACTGAGGAACACGTCGTCGACCATCTGGTCGAAATAGACCGGCACCTGCCTGTGCTTGACGGTGTCGGCCATCTCGCTGACGAGACGGCGGGTGCGCTGCGCCACCTGCACCAGGTTCTCGCCGGGCTGGAGCAGCTCCTTGGCGAAGGTGCGCGTGAACACCGAATTGGGATTGGCGTCGTCGTTGGAGAGACGATCGAGTGCGGTCTGGCGGGGACCTGCGGAGAACACCGAGAACACGCCTTCGGGCAGCTGCACCATCGGCGCGAGGCCGCCGCCGCCGGCGACCGCGCGGGTGCCTTTGCGCTCGAACGGGTTGTTGCGGCAGGCGTCGAACACCAGGATCGACGTGCGCGCCTTCTTGTTCTGAAGGCGCTCGACGATGCGGTCGGCCAGGATGGAAGCGTCGCGCACCAGCTCTTCCTGCCCTTCGGTCGCCGCCGGTACGTCAGTCGGCAACAGGTAGTTCTGGCCCGCGATCTCGAAGCCGTGGCCGGCGTAGAAGAAGAATGCGGTGTCGCCGGGCTCGATCGTCCTGTCGAACGCGAGCAGCGTCTCGGAGAATTGCTGCCGGCTCTGGTTCTCGGCGACCATCACCGAGAAACCGAGCTGCTTCAGTGTATCGCCCATGGTGCGGGCGTCGTTGACCGCCTTGAGGAGCTTGGGGACGTTCCTGTAGTCGTTGTTGCCGACGACGAGCGCAACGCGCTTCTCGGCTTGTGCGGGCAGCGCGAAGCCGCTCAGGCTCACCGCAAGGCCAAGGGCCGCCAGAATTCTGAAAAGCCGACGCGTCATCGTAAAATTCCCGTTGCAGAACGGCGCTCCGCCGGCCCCCTCGAACAGCGATTCATTGGAACCCTCTGCCGTTGATGATAGTCGGTCCAGCCATATCGACGGTTCAACGCGCAGAGCCCACGGGTTCCGTCATCTGGACTATGGCAGATTCCTCCGGAATCTGCTTTTTCTAGGAAGCTGCGCTGCAAGCGGGGGCTGCCGTGTATCGATGGTGTACTGACGAGGTCGAGCCGCATGACCGGTTCGACTATTGGCGCGAGGTCCGGTCCAAGGGCCTGTTCGGCGTCACCGCCGAACTCGAGCGCGAGCGCCGCGCGGACTTCTACGGCGAATTCTCGCTGCGCCAGCTCGGCGGCGGTGGACTCGTCGAGCTGAAGGCGTCGCACTACACGGTCGAGCGCAGCAACTCCGACATCGCCTACGCGCCCGGCGACAGCATCTGCGTCTACCAGCAGCTCGGCAGCGGCGGCTGGTTCGGCGGCATGCGCACCGGCGACTTTGCGATCGCCAACGGCAGCTTCGCCACCAGCCATACCGACCAGCCCTATCGCACCGCGCCGCTCGGCGCAGGCGGCTTCCACCTGCGCATCCTGAAGATCCCCGTGAGCAGGCTCTCCACGCAGGACAGGCGCATGCGCGAGCTTGCGCCCCGGACCTTCAGCGATCCCGGCCTGGCGCCCCTGCTCGGCGCCTGCTTCGCCGACCTCGATGAAGCCGCCGCGGGCGATAACGGCGCCACTGATGCGACCTCAGTCGCCCAGACCTCCTTGGATCAAGCCTCCTTGGATCAAGCCTCGCTCGTCCAGGCCTTGGCCCATCTGGCCCTGATCGAGCGCGGCATCGTGCGGCCCGGCAGCCGCCGTGGGCAGGCCGCGCTGCGGACCGCCCGGCTCTCACAGGCGCGCCGCCTGATCGCGCGCCATCTGCAAGACCCCGATCTGGCGCCGGCGATGGTGGCCGACCAGCTCGGCGTGTCCGTGCGTCACCTGCACATGCTGTTCGAAGCCGCGGCGAAGAGCTTTTCGCAGACCGTGACGGACGAACGCCTGAAACAGAGCCGCCGCCTGATGCGCGAGGCGCCGGACCGGCTGATCGCTGATATCGCGACCTCCTGCGGCTTCGAGAGCTTGGCGACCTATTACCGGGTCTTCAACGCCGCCTACGGAATGGCCCCCGGCGATTTCCGGGCCCGGGGCCCGGAAGGGCGTTAGCCGTCCCTCCGGCAGCCATCGCCCGGTTAGCGGTGGAGGCGGAAAAGCCCAGCCGGGCCCGCTATTTGGGCAAAAACCTCAGGTTTTTTAGGGTCTTCCCGCGCCCGCTCCATTGACTTTGGCCGATTCCCGCCTATGTTCCGGGGCGACGCGGCTCAGATCGAAGACCGATTCTTGAGCCTTGCGCTTTGTTCGCGTGAGTCAGCACCCCCAGCTTCTTTGAGAGCGCGCCGTTTCGGGGTGGAACGCGACAGCCTTAATTACCCTCGATTCCGAACGGCGGTTTCGACCAGAGGCTCAATGTCCTTTTCAAATCTCGGACTGTCCGAAAAAGTCCTCGCCGCAGTGGCGGCCACAGGTTACACCACCCCCACCCCCATTCAGGAACAGGCGATCCCCCACGTCCTCGCACGCAAGGACGTGCTCGGCATCGCCCAGACCGGCACCGGCAAGACCGCGGCCTTCGTGCTGCCGATGCTCACCATCCTCGAAAAGGGTCGCGCCCGCGCGCGCATGCCGCGCACGCTGATCCTGGAGCCGACCCGCGAGCTCGCGGCGCAGGTGAAGGAAAACTTCGACCGCTACGGCGCCGGCCAGAAGCTCAACGTCGCCCTGCTGATCGGCGGCGTTTCCTTCGGCGACCAGGATGCCAAGCTGACGCGCGGCGTCGACGTGCTGATCGCCACCCCCGGCCGCCTGCTCGACCACACCGAGCGCGGCGGGCTCCTGCTCACCGGCGTGGAGCTGCTCGTCATCGACGAAGCCGACCGCATGCTGGACATGGGCTTCATTCCTGACATCGAGCGCGTCTGTAAGCTCGTCCCGTTCACGCGGCAAACCCTGTTCTTCACCGCGACCATGCCGCCGGAAATCCGGCGCATCACCGAGACCTTCCTGCATAATCCGCAGAAGGTCGAGGTCTCCAAGCCCGCCACCACCGCCGTGACCGTCACGCAGTGTCAGGTCCCGGCCGGGCGCGAGGCGCATGAGAAGCGTGAATTGCTGCGACGCCTGCTGCGCGAGGCCAAGGATCTCCAGAACGCGATCATCTTCTGCAATCGCAAGCGCGAGGTCGCCGTCGTTCACAAATCACTGCAAAAGCATGGTTTCAGCGTCGGCGCCCTGCATGGCGACATGGACCAGTCGGCCCGCACGGCGGCGCTCGAACAGTTCCGCAAGGGCGAACTGCCGCTGCTGGTCGCCTCCGATGTTGCCGCCCGCGGCCTCGACATCCCTGAGGTCAGCCACGTCTTCAATTTCGACGTCCCCCACCACCCCGACGACTATGTTCACCGCGTCGGCCGCACCGGCCGCGCCGGCCGGTCCGGCATGGCGATCTCGCTCGTGACGCCGCTCGACCAGAAGTCGATGGTGGCGATCGAGAAGCTGATCGGCCAGAGTATTCCGCGCGCCGAGGGCGATTTCGAAGTGCCCGCGGACGCAGGCGAGCAGAGCGCACGTTCGCGCGAACCGCGCGGGCGCGACCGTGAACGTTCCCGCGGCGGACGCGGCAAGCCGCAGCGTGGCCGCGATCGTGAGCGCAGCCACGAGCCCCGCGAACCGCGCGGCGAGGCGAGGCCTTCCGCAGAGACACAGCCCGCTCCTGAAGCGAGACCTGCACGTGAGCCGAGGCCCGCACGGGAGGCGAGGCCTCCGCGTGAAGCGAAGCAATCATCCGAGCCGCGCGGTGGATCGCGCCAGCAAGCCAATCCATCGCATGTGCCGTCGATCGGCCGCCCCGAGCCGCGCCGCCAGCGCGAGGCCGATACCGAGCCCGGCGATCACTCGCACCTTCCGGCGTTTCTGCTCCGGCCAGTGCGTTCTCCCGCCGGCGCCTGACGCGCCGGCGCGACTCAGGTTCGGTTGAGCAGAGCCGCTTCACACTTATTCTGATGCATTCGCGAACGTCTGTTTACAGAGCGTTCACGATCGTCCGTTAGCCTGCGAACATAATTTAAGTATTGCTGCGGTCGATGGCGCACCGACCGCTGTGGGGTATGTTCAGTGGTCAAGGTGCTCGACGAACACGAACGCACGATGGCGTTCGCCGAAGTGGCTCTCGGTCAGATCCGCTCGCTTCGACAGACTGCAATTCCCCGCAATTACGAGATCTGGTACGTCTACGCCACCGGCTATAACGCGCCGCTCAACAAGATCATCAACGAGACGCTGGCGCGCCACGGCAAGCTGACCGAAGGCGATCTCGAGCAGATCTACGAGACCTATCTTTCCCACATCAAGACCACCGACCGCATCGACAAGGTCGGCGCACGCGTCATCGGCGAGATCGACGACGTGATGAAGGTGCTGAGCGAAGCGCTCGGGATGACCGGCTCCTACGATGCCAGCCTGTCGGGCGCGACCGAGCAACTGTCGTCGGCCAAGAGCCGCGACCAGATCAAGTCGGTCGTCGAGACGCTGCTGCGTTCGACCAGCGAGATGCGCGAGACCAACAAGGCGCTGGAAGACCGGCTGACCCTGTCCAAGAACGAGATCAGCAATCTCCAGCAGAGCCTGGAGGCGATCCGCGCCGAGAGCCTGACCGATCCGCTTACGGGATTGGGCAATCGCAAATATTTCGATCGCATGATCGGCATGGCCGTGCAGAGCGCGCTCGCCTCCGGCGAGCCGCTGTCGCTGCTGCTGTTCGACATCGATCATTTCAAATCGTTCAACGATTCCTACGGCCATCTCACCGGCGACCAGGTGTTGCGGCTGGTCGGCCTGTCTATGAAGCAGACCATCAAGGGACAGGACATCACCGCGCGCTATGGCGGCGAGGAATTCGCGGTCCTGCTGCCCAACACGGCGCTGCGCCAGGCCCTCACCGTTGCAGATCATATCCGCCGCGCCGTGATGGCGAAGGAATTGAAGAAGAAATCGACCGGCGAGATCCTCGGCCGCGTCACCATCTCCGTCGGCGTCTCCATGCTCAAGCAGGGCGACGACCCCGACGCGCTGATCGAGCGTGCGGATGCCTGCCTCTATGCCGCTAAGCGCAACGGGCGCAACCGCGTGATCTGCGAGGCCGATCCGGAATTCGCGATCGAGTCGCACAGCCGGGTGGCCTGACGCCGAAGCAGCGCGCCGAAGAGACGGCCGGCGCTTGACATTCCAACCCGCCGAACGACATCTTCCCCGCCGCCCGACTGCGAGCGTCGAGAGGACTTGTCGTCTTGCCCAATCCCCATGACTTTCACACACCGCAACCATCCTACACCAGGGACGAACTGCTGAGATCGAGCGACGGCGGCTATTTCGGCCCGGGCAACGCGCAATTGCCGGCCCCGCCGATTCTCATGATGGATCGCATCACCGAGATCAGCCTGGACGGCGGCGAGTTCGGCAAGGGCCACATCGTCGGCGAGCTCGATATTGTGCCCGGCCACTGGTTCTTCGATTGCCACTATCGCGGTGACGCGATGATGCCGGGAAGCCTCGGTTTGGATGCGATGTGGCAGATGATCGGCTACTGGCTCGGCTGGTCGGGCTCACCGGGCAAGGGCCGCGCCATCGGCGTCGGCGAGGTCGAAGCTACGGGATTGGTCACACCGGAGACGCGACGCGTGCGCTACGAGGTCGCCATGCGCATGGTCCGCCGCGGCAAGCTGGTGCTCGGAATTGCCGACGGTCGCGTGCTGGCCGACGGCGTCGGTGTCGTCATGGCCAAGGACATGAGGGTCGGACTGACCAAGGCGGTGGACTGAGGTCTCGTAGGGTGGGCAAAGGCGCGCAAGCGCCGTGCCCACCATCTCTCCAGCACCTTTATCCTGAACGGTGGGCACGCTTCCGCCTTCGCTCTACGAGCTACGGCGGACGAGTCGCTTTGCCCACCCTACGAACCGCTTTCTTGGCTGCTCGCTTCTTCACAGTCTTCTTCGCCGGCGTTTTCTTCGCCACCGCCTTCTTCGCCTTCGGCCGCTTCTTCACCTTGGCGCGCTGGGCGGCGGCGAGCGCTGCCCTCGCCCATTGCGCAAGCTCCTCGGAATCGTCGAACAGGCGCGCCGGCAATTCCCAATAGGAATTCACCAGCACGGTTTTGGCGCGGGTCGAATACTGGAACGGCTTCGAGCCTTCCGCTTCAAAGTCCGGGATGGTGACCTCGTCGGCGCGGAAGAACAGGCCCGCGCGCAAGGCGAGTGCGAAGTTGATGCCGTCGGCGGAGATGCCGTAGCCGGAGAACATTTTTCGGATGGTGACGGGGCCGAAATCGGCGAACAGGTCGATCAGGAATTCGCGGTCCATGGCCAAGCTGTCTCCCCACGGTCGTCCCCGCGAACGCGGGGACCCATAACCACAGGGAGGAGTTTAGCGAAGACTACCAGCCAGGAAAGCTTGGTACTGATACCGAGCGTCATCGCCAGATCACGCGGTATGGGTCCCCGCGTTCGCGGGGACAGCGACTTACCCGTCGATCTTCGCGGGCCGCAGCTCGACCGACTCGCCGCAGCCGCAGGCGGAGACCTGGTTGGGGTTGTTGAAGACGAACTGGGCCTGCATCTTGTCGGCCTTGTAGTCCATCTCGGTGCCGAGCAGGAACAGCACGGCCTTGGGATCGACCAGGATCTTGACGCCCTTGTCCTCGACGACCTCGTCGGTCGGGCGGACATCATGGGCGTACTCGACCGTGTAGGACTGGCCGGCACAGCCGCCGTTCTTCACGCCGACGCGCAGGCCCACGATCTCGGAATCGGCGCGGCTCGTCAGCTCGCTGATGCGCTGGGCGGCGGCATCGGTCAGCCGCATCACCTGCGGACGCGGGCGCCGCGGTTTCAGAGTGGATGCTGGTGTTGGGCCGGACGATATCTGTGTCATGTCAGTGATGTGGTCCGTTGCTGAGCGAATTCAATGCCAGAGTTACGCGTCACCACATATTGAGGACGAGGCGGGCCTCGTCGCTCATGCGTTCCGGCGTCCATGCCGGCTCCCAGATCACCTTGACGTCGACCACGCCGACGCCGGGGACGCTGGCGACCGCGTTCTCGACCATGGTCGGTAGCTCGCCGGCGGCCGGGCAGTTCGGCGTCGTCAGCGTCATCTGGACGTCGACGGAACGGTCGTCCTTGATCTCGACCTTGTAGATCAGGCCGAGCTCATAGATGTCGGCCGGGATTTCCGGGTCGAACACGGTTTTGAGGCCAGCGATGATCTCGGTGGTGAGACGCTCGGTCTCCTCCGGCGGCAACGCCGACTGGGTCTCCATCGGATTGGCTTTGACTTCGGCCGTGTCACTCATGCGAACAAATCCCGCGCCTTCAACAGCGCCTGTGCCAGATGATCGACTTCTTCCCGCGTATTATACATGCCGAACGACGCCCGGCAGGTGGCGGTTACATTGAACCGCTCTAAAAGCGGCATCACGCAATGGGTGCCGGCGCGCACGGCGATGCCCTGGCGGTCGATCACAGTGGCAACGTCGTGGGCGTGGGCGCCCTTGAGCTCGAAGGAGATCACCGGGCCCTTGCCCCGGGCGGTGCCGATCAGCCGCAGCGAGTTGATCTCGCGCAGCCGGTCCTGGGCATAGGTGGTGAGATCGTGCTCGTGGGCGGCGATGCGCTCCTTGCCGATCGAATTGACGTAGTCGATGGCCGCGCCAAGGCCCACGGCCTCGACGATCGCGGGCGTGCCGGCCTCGAACTTGTGAGGGGGATCGCCATAGGTGACGATGTCGCGCGAGACCTCGCGGATCATCTCGCCGCCGCCGTTATAGGGACGCATCGCGACGAGGTGGTCGTACTTGGCCCAGAGGATGCCGATGCCGGTCGGCCCGTAGACCTTGTGGCCGGTAAAGACGTAGAAATCGCAGCCGAGATCCTGGACGTCGACAGGCAGATGCACCGCCCCCTGGCTGCCGTCGACCAGCACGGGAATGCCGCGCGCATGCGCGATCTTCACAACGTCCTTGATCGGGACAATGGTGCCGAGCGCGTTCGACATCTGCGTGATCGCGACCAGCTTGGTCTTCGCGGTCAGCAGCTTCTCGAACTCGTCGATGAGGAAGTTACCCTCGTCGTCGACCGGCGCCCACTTGATCACGGCGCCATGGCGTTCCCTGAGGAAATGCCACGGCACGATGTTGGAGTGGTGCTCCATGATCGAGATCACGATCTCGTCGCCCTCTTTGATGTTCGGTTCGCCCCAGGACGACGCGACGAGGTTGATCGCCTCCGTCGCGTTGCGGGTGAAGATGACCTCTTCGGTCCGCGGCGCGTTGATGAACTGCGCAACCTTGCTGCGACCGCCCTCATAGGCCTCGGTGGCGGCATTGGCGAGGTAATGCAGGCCGCGATGCACGTTGGCGTATTCGGATGTATAGGCCTGCGTCATGCGGTCGAGCACGGCGCTCGGCTTCTGCGCCGAGGCGGCGTTGTCGAGATAGACCAGCGGCTTGCCGTAGACCTGCATGGCGAGCGCCGGAAAATCCTGGCGCACGCGTGCGACGTCGTAGGCACCGTTCTTGACTGCGGGATGCGTGCTCATTGGCGCCGCTCCAGCCAGAGCTCGGCGATGCCGATCACGTGCTCGCGCAAACCGTCATCGGCGATCTGCTCGATCGCTTCGCCCACGAAAGCCTGGATCAGCAACGCCTGGGCCTGCTTCTCCGGGAGGCCACGCGCCTTCAGGTAGAACAGCAGGCTGTCGTCGAGCGCGCCGGCAGTGGCGCCGTGGCCGCAGGAGACGTCATCGGCGAAGATCTCGAGCTCCGGCTTGTTGTCGGCCTCGGCTTCGTCCGAAAGCAGCAGCGCGCGGGTCATCATCTTGCCGTCGGTCTTCTGCGCGTCGGGACGGACGATGATGCGGCCCTGGAACACCGAATGGGCGCGATCGTCGATCACCGCGCGGAAGACCTCGCGGCTGACGCAGTTCGGCACGGCATGATCGACCACCAGCGTGGTGTCGCCGTGCTCGGTCTTCTGGAGCAGGTTCACGCCGTTGACGGAGAGATCGCTGCCCTCGCCTGCCAGCGTGATGAAGCCCTGCAGGCGGCTGACCGCAGCACCGGTGGTCATGTTGAAGAAGTTGAGTTTCGTGTTCGCGCCGACCGTGACGAACTGCGAGGTCACGTTCACCGCGTCGGGCGCATCGTCCAACAGGCGGATATGCGCGACGTCGGCATTGTTGCCGACCGAGAGGATGACGGCGTCGTTGACCTGGTAGGCCTTGGCACCGGCCGCCACAAAGCTCTCGATGATGGTGGCGCGAGCGCCGTTCCCGACCGCGATCCGCGAACGGCTGAAAGCCGACGCGGACGAAGCGGTCGCGATGTGGATGATCTGGATCGGCGCGGACAGCTGCGCACCGTCGGCGATCGACAACACGACGCCGTCGGTTGCCAGCGCCGCATTCAGCGCGATCACGGCATCGGTGGCCGCGGTCTTCAGGAGACCTGCGTCCTTCTCCAGCGCTTCCCGCAGCGTCTTGAGGCCCGCCTCAGAGGCAAGCGCCTTGACGTCGGAGAGATCGGCCGCGAACACGCCGTCGACCAGCACCAGCTTGCGAGCACCCGCAATCGCATGCGCCTTGACGGCATCCGCAGCGCGCTTCAACGCGGCCGCATCAGGGCTAGTCGCAAGCGGCAGCACCTCGCCGACCAGCGCACGCAGGTCGGTATATTTCCATTCCTCGATCCGGCGATGCGGCAGGCCGAGACGCTCATAGGTCTCGAACGCCTCGCGGCGTACCGCGATCACAGAAGGCGGACCCGGCAGGCGGCCTTCGGCGCTGGCGAAGAGATCGCTCACCGCACGGCCGTTTCCGGTCTTTGCCACAGCAACGTTCATCCTAAAATTCCTTACGCGGCATCCTCGAACTGGGCGTAGCCGGACGCTTCCAGCTCCAGCGCCAAGTCCTTGCCGCCGCTCTTCACGACACGGCCCTTCGACATCACGTGCACGACGTCGGGCACGATGTAGTTCAGCAGCCGCTGATAATGGGTGATGACGACCATCGCGCGCTTGGGCGAGCGCAGCGCGTTGACGCCGTCGGCCGCAATGCGCAGCGCGTCGATGTCGAGGCCGGAATCCATCTCGTCGAGGATGCACAGGCTCGGCTCGAACAACGCCATCTGCAGCACCTCGTTGCGCTTTTTCTCACCGCCGGAGAAGCCGACATTGACGCCGCGCTTGAGCATGTCCTGCGGGATGTTCAGCGACTTCGAGACCTCGCGGACCTTCCTCAGGAAGTCCGGGGTCGAATATTCGCTCTCGCCGCGCGCCTTGCGCTGCGCGTTCAGTGCGGTGCGCAGGAAGGTCATGGTGGCGACGCCGGGAATCTCGACCGGATACTGGAACGCCAGGAACACGCCCTTCGCGGCGCGCTCGTTGGGATCCATCTCCAGCAGGTCCTCGCCCTTGAACAGGATCTGGCCGTCGGTAACCTCGTAGCCGGGCTTGCCGGCGATGACGTGGGAGAGCGTCGATTTGCCGGAGCCGTTCGGCCCCATGATCGCGTGAACCTCGCCCTCGTTCACGGTCAGCGTCAGCCCGTGGAGGATCTCACGCTCCTCGACACGAACCTTCAAATCCTTCACTTCAAGCAAAGCCATCTTGGTGTCCAGTCTATTCAAATGATGCATGGAGCGCCGTAGCGCACCGCGAGGGTCGGCGATTAGCCGACCGACCCTTCAAGCGAGATCGAGATCAGCTTCTGCGCTTCCACCGCGAATTCCATCGGCAGCTGCTGAAGCACGTCCTTGACGAAACCGTTGACGACGAGGCCGACGGCTTCTTCCTGGGTGAGGCCGCGCTGGATGCAATAGAACAGCACGTCCTCGGAGATCTTCGAGGTCGTCGCCTCGTGCTCGAACGTCGCCGAGGAGTTTTTGGCCTCGATATACGGCACGGTGTGCGCGCCGCATTTGTCACCGATCAACAGGGAATCGCACGCCGTGAAGTTGCGCGCGCCGGTCGCTTTCCGGTGCGCGGTGACGAGCCCGCGATAGGTGTTCTGCGACTTGCCGGCGGCGATGCCCTTCGAGATGATCCGGCTCGACGTGTTCTTGCCGAGGTGGATCATCTTGGTGCCCGAATCGACCTGCTGGAAACCGTTCGAGATCGCGATCGAGTAAAACTCACCGCTGGAATTGTCGCCACGCAGGATGCAGCTCGGGTACTTCCAGGTGATGGCGGAGCCGGTCTCGACCTGGGTCCAGGAAATCTTGGACCGATCGCCACGGCAGTCGCCACGCTTGGTGACGAAATTGTAGATGCCGCCCTTGCCTTCCGAATTGCCGGGATACCAGTTCTGCACCGTCGAGTATTTGATCTCGGCATCATCGTGCGCAACGAGCTCGACCACGGCGGCGTGCAGCTGGTTCTCGTCGCGCTGCGGCGCGGTGCAGCCTTCGAGATAGGAGACGTAGGAGCCCTTGTCGGCGATGATCAGCGTGCGCTCAAACTGGCCGGTGTTGCGCTCGTTGATGCGGAAATAGGTCGACAGCTCCATCGGGCAGCGCACGCCCGGCGGCACATAGACGAACGAGCCGTCGGAGAACACCGCCGAGTTCAGTGTCGCGTAGAAATTGTCCGAGGTCGGAACCACCGAGCCGAGATATTTCTGTACCAGCTCGGGATGCTCGCGGATCGCCTCCGAGATCGGCATGAAGATCACGCCGGCCTTCTTCAACTCCGCCTTGAAGGTCGTCGCAACCGAGACCGAATCGAAGACCGCGTCGACCGCGATCTTGCGCCGGGCCGGATCCTGATCGCCGGGCTTCGGCTCGACGCCCTCGAGCATCGCGACTTCCCGCAGGGGAATGCCGAGCTTCTCGTAGGTCTTCAGAATTTCGGGGTCGATCTCGTCGAGCGAGGTGACCGTCTTCTTCGGCTTCGGCGCCGCGTAATAATAGAGGTCCTGGAAGTCGATCTTGGGATAGTCGACGCGCGCCCAGGTCGGCTCGGTCATGGTCAGCCAGCGCCGATAGGCCTCGAGCCGCCACTGGAGCATCCAGGCGGGTTCGTTCTTCTTCTCGGAGATGAACTTGACGGTCTCTTCCGACAGTCCCTTGGGGGCCTTGTCGGACTCGATCAGGGTCTCAAACCCATAACGATACTGATCGACGTCGATGCGCTTCACGCGCTCGACCGTCTCTTGCACGGCTGGCATTCTATCCTCCGCTCGCGGTTTCAAGGACCGCGGTGGATCACAAACTTGGACGAGTATTACGATGTTTTTCGGCAGAAAGCACGCGCTTAGAACCGTTCAAGCCGTGTTTCGTCGCTTAGGCTCTAAGTAGGGTATTACCAAGCTTTCGCCAAGCCTCTAACGCCCTGTTGATGTCATCTGGTTCCGTGGACCAGCCCAGACTGAGACGCACCGCTCCCTGGGAGACGGTGGCATCATACCCCATCGCCGACAGCACGTGAGACGACTGCACCTTGCCTGATGAACAGGCCGAGCCCGAGGACACAGCCACGCCTTCGAGATCGAAGCCGATCACAGCGGTTTCGGCCTTCAGACCGGGGGCAGTGAAGAGGATGGTATTTGGCAACCGCTTGATGTCATCCGCGAAGACCATCGCCCCGGCAATCCCGCGGATACCATTTTCCAAGGAATCTCTGAGGGTTACCATCCGCTCCGCATCCTCCGGCAGAGCCTGAAGGGCCGCTCTCACCGCCGCCCCGAAGCCGGCGATGCCGGCGACATTCTCGGTTCCCGCGCGCCGGCTCAGCTCCTGTCCGCCGCCCCGCAGCACGGGTTCCAGTCCAGCGATCCCTTCCGCCAGGACCAGCGCGCCGACGCCCTTCGGGCCCCCGATCTTATGCGCGGAAAAGGTCGCAAGGTCTGCGTCCACAGCCTTGATATCGAACGGGATTTTTCCCAGCGCCTGGATCGCATCGACGTGCAGGAGCCCCCCCGCCGCGTGGACGATCCCGGCAGCCTCTGCGATCGGCTGAATTGCGCCGGTCTCGTTGTTCGCAGCCATGATGGAGACCAGCGCCGGTGGGCCGTCACCGAGCAAAGCCTGCAGACGGTCGAGGTCGATCACGCCGGCGCATGTGACCGGGATCTGGCTGACCTTCTCCGGTGGGAATCGGCCGCCCGACAGCACCGAGGCATGCTCGACGGCCGAGACCAACAGGCGCTCGACAGGACCGCCGGACGACCCCCGCAGACCGGGCGACAGCGCCAGCGCATTGGCTTCGGTTCCCGCTGAGGTGAAGACGACGTTCCGCGGCAATGCACCAACGGCCGCCGCGAGCGTGGCACGAGCTTCCTCAACCAGCCGGCGCGCCTCGCGCCCCTCGGCATGAACCGAGGACGGATTGCCGATCAGCTCCCAGGCAGCGAGCATCGCGGTCCGCGCTTCGGCGCGGAGCGGCGTGGTCGCATTCCAGTCGAGATAGATGCGGCTCGGCATGAGGTATCATGTTACTCCATGGATCAGGCTGGTGTGCCCGTCCTGGAGCCCGACATGGGCCCCCGTGGAGCACTTGGCAACTCGATTCCGAATCCCCACCGCTCAATGACGCCGCCATGACGCGCTAACATCTTGAGCCCATTGCCGGATGTTCAAGATGCTTGCTTTTTGACCCTCGCCTCATGTTAGAACGCCCGCGTCAGTTCACCGCGCGCCGCTCGCGCACCATCCGGCGCCGCTCCACTCTTCCATTCGCGGTTTGATCGGCACAGCAGTCGATGAAGTCCGCACAATCGGTTGATTGCTGAAGAGCGTCTTCAAGGGATCAATCAAGAGATCATCATGCCTGAAGTCATTTTCACCGGCCCTGCTGGCCGTCTCGAAGGCCGCTATCACCCGGCCAAGCAGAAGAACGCGCCGATCGCGATGATCCTGCATCCGCATCCGCAGTTTCACGGCACGATGAACCATCAGATCGTGTACCAGTGCTACTACGCCTTCGCGCATCGCGGCTTCTCGGTGCTGCGCTTCAACTTCCGCGGCGTCGGCCGCAGCCAGGGCTCGTTCGACCACGGCACCGGCGAATTGTCGGATGCGGCCGCAGCCCTCGACTGGGCGCAGACCATCAATCCCGAAGCGCGCGCCTGCTGGGTCGCCGGCTTCTCGTTCGGCGCCTGGATCGGCATGCAGCTTTTGATGCGCCGTCCCGAGGTCGAGGGCTTCATCTCGATCGCGCCGCCGGCCAATCTCTACGACTTCTCGTTCCTGGCGCCCTGCCCGTCGTCGGGCCTGATCGTGCATGGCGAAAAGGATGCGGTGGTGCCGCCCAAGGACGTCAACACGCTGGTCGAGAAGCTGAAGACGCAGAAGGGCATCGTGATCGACCAGCAGGTCATCCCCGGCGCCAACCACTTCTTCGACGCCAAGCTCGAGCCGCTGATGGAAACCATCACGGCCTATCTCGACATGCGCCTCGCCAACGTGCGCTAAGCCCTCAAATGGGCTCCTTCGTCGCCTTGCTGCGTGCCGTCAATGTCGGCGGCACCGGCAAGCTGCCGATGAGCGAGCTCAAGGCCATGTGCGAGGAGCTCGGCTTCGCCGCCGTACGCACCTATATTGCGAGCGGCAACGTCGTCTTCACGAGCCGCAAGTCGGAAGCTGCAATCAAGACCGCCCTCGAAAAGCGCCTGCACGCCTACGCCGGCGCGCCGGTCGGGGTGCTCGTGCGTAGCGCCGCCGAGATGACGCAAGTCTCGGCCGACAATCCCTTTCCAAAGGCTGCGCCCAATCGCACCGTCGCGATCTTCCTCGACAGGGCGCCACCTGAAGACGCGCTTACCAGCATCCGCGGCCAGAACAGCGAAGAGCTCCGCCTCGGCCGCCGCGAGATTTACGTGCACTATGGCGACGGCATGGGGACATCGAAGCTCGTCATCCCCGCCGCCAAGACCGGCACCGCGCGCAACATGAATACCGTCGCAACGCTCGCGAAGATGGCCGCGGAGATCTAGGCCAGCTTGAGCGCGGCGATCCCCATCAGCACGAGCGCGATGCCGGCAAGCTTCATCGCACTCAAGGTCTCGCCGAACAGCACCACGCCCAACAGGAAGGTGCCGGCCGCGCCGATGCCGGTCCACACCGAATAGGCGACGCCGACCTCCAGCACCTGCAAAGCGCGCCCGAGCAGGAAAACGAAGGCGGCGAGCAGCACCAGCGAGGCGATGCTCCAGCCTGCCCGCGTGTAGCCTTCCGCATATTTCATCGAGATCGCCCAGCCGACATCAAGCACCGGCGATCACCAGCATCAGCCAGGCCATGGATTGCGACATTGGCGTGCGCTCAGGCCGCAAGCTTCAGCAGATGCGCGTCGTGGCGCACCAGGAAGGCACGCAGCAATTGCGGATAGTCCGCGCCGACCGCGGTGCGCACGCTCGGACGTTTCGCAAGCTCCGCGCGCCATGCGCGGACCTTCGGCAGATCGCTGAAGATGCCGTGCTCGGTCAATTCGTCGAACAGGTCGAAATAGCGGAAGATCGGGGCGAAGACCGCATCCACGAGGCTGAACGCATCGCCTGCGAAGTAAGGCCCTGCGCCGAGCGCGGCCTCCACGCGCGCGAATTTCGCCGCAACCGCCTGGCGCTTGCTTTCGAACGTCGCCGGATCGGTCGTGGTCTCCAGACCCCAGAGGTCACCGAGGATCGCCGAGCCGAACTCCATCCAGGCGCGATGCTCGGCGCGCTTCAACGCATCCGCCGGATGCAGCTTGAGGCCCGCCTGCGTCTCCTCGATGTATTCGCAGATCACGTTGCTCTCGAACAGCGCGACCTCGCCCTTCTCCGTCGTCACCACCAAGACCGGCACCTTGCCGAGCGGCGAGAGTTTCAGAAACCAGTCGGGCTTGTTGGCGAGATCGATGTCGATCCGCTCGAACGGCACGCCCTTCTCGTTGAGCGCGATCACGGCGCGCTGCACATACGGGCAAAGCTTGTGGCTGATGAGTTTCAGTGAAGCGGTCATGGCAATGATCCCGGCGGTTTGATGCAACTGCATCCAATATAGATGCAATTGCATTCACTCGTCAAGATCAATGCATTTGCATCAACTGACCTTGGATCTTAAGGCCCGGACCTCAGGGCCGTGCCATCACGCCGCCCGTCATCGGCATCGGCACCCCCGTCGTGGCCGGGTAGGACAGCGGCAGCCCCTTGAGGCCGCGGGCGGCCAGGAAGCCGAAGGCCTGCGCCTCGATGGCGTCGGAGGCCCAGCCGAGCGTCTCGGCGGCCTCGACCGTGGCCGACCCTACCCGCTCCCGCAGCATCCGCAGCATGGTGAGGTTGCGGGCGCCGCCGCCGCAGACGATCCAGCTCCGCGGCCGGCGCGGCAGGAGCGAGATGATCCGGGCGATCGCCGCCGCAGTGAAGGCGGTCAGCGTCGCGGCGCCGTCGGCCGGCGGGACGTCGCCGAGCTTCAGCGCGGCAAAGTCGTTGCGGTCGAGCGATTTCGGCGGCGGAGCCGCGAAGAACGGCAGTTCCAGGGCCCGCGCGATCCAGGCTTCGTCCGCCTTGCCGAGCGCTGCGAACTTTCCTTCCGCATCGAAGGCCTGGTTCATGGTGCGGTACATGAAATCGTCGAGCAGCGCGTTGCCCGGTCCGGTGTCGCAGGCGATCAGCGTGTCGTTGCCGTCGATATAGGTGATGTTGGAGACGCCGCCGATATTGACGACGACGATCGGCCCTTCGCGCTCCAGCGAATGGACGAGCGCCCGGTGGTAGACCGGCACGAACGGCGCGCCCTGCCCGCCGGCCTCGACGTCGGCGGCACGGAAGTCGTGCATCACGGGGATATGGATCGCCCTGGCGAGCGCCGGCGCATCGCCGATCTGGACCGTCAGCCGCTTCTCGGGGCGATGCAGCACCGTCTGGCCGTGGAAGCCGACGATGTCGATGTCCTCCGGCTTCATCCGGTTCTGGGCGATGAAGGCGGCCACAGCCTCGGCATGGGCCAGCGTCACCGCGCGCTCGGCCTCGGCCAGAACGCCCGGGCGGGCGTCGCGTCGCGGCAGGTGCACGGCCTCGCTCAGCGCCTGGCGCAGCAGATTGCGCTCCGCCGGGCTGTAGGCCCGGTAGCCGGACGGCCCGAACGCCTTCACTTGCTTTCCGTCGGTTTCGATCAGCGCGACGTCCACCCCGTCCAGCGAGGTGCCGCTCATCAAACCGAGTGCCGTCAACATCATGGATCAGCGTCCTCAAGAGACCCCCTCCGGCATGCCGATCTTGTGCCAGAGGGACACATCTTATAATGCCACAGGCAAAGTGGCGGGTGGCAATCAAGTTCCCACGGGAGACCCTTAAATTGCACCCGAAACAGTAAACCAAGAATTGTCAGGCTCGCCGACAGATGACTGCATTTAAATCGGATTTCCTCAACACCCTGCAGGAACGTGGTTTCATCCATCAGTGCTCCGATTTCGAGGGGCTGGACGCGCTCGCCGCCAAGGGCGAAGCGACCACCTATGTCGGCTACGATTGCACCGCCCGCTCGCTGCACATCGGCAACTACCTGACCATGATGATGCTGCACTGGCTCCAGCAGTCCGGCAACAAGCCGATCACGCTGATGGGCGGCGGCACCACCATGGTCGGCGATCCCTCCGGCAAGGACGAGACCCGCGCGATGCGCACGGTCGCCGAGATCGAGGCCAACAAGGAATCGATCCGCGGCGTGTTCGCAAAGGTGCTGCGCTACGGCGACGGCAAGAGCGACGCCGTCATGCTCGACAATGCGGAGTGGCTGACAAAACTCAACTGGATCGAGATGCTGCGTGACGTCGGCCGGCATTTCTCGGTCAACCGCATGCTGACCATGGACTCCGTGCGGCTGCGCCTCGAGCGCGAGCAGGAGATGAGCTTCATCGAGTTCAACTACATGGTCTGCCAGGCCTACGACTTCGTCGAGCTCGCCAAGCGCACCGGTTGCAAATTGCAGATGGGCGGCTCGGACCAGTGGGGCAACATCATCATGGGCGTCGATCTCGGCCGCCGCATGGGCACCCACCAGCTGTTCGCGCTGACGACGCCGCTGCTGACGACCGCATCCGGCGCCAAGATGGGCAAGACCGCGCAGGGCGCGGTCTGGCTGAACGCCGACCAGTTCTCGCCGTATGATTTCTGGCAATACTGGCGCAACACCGAGGACGCCGACGTCGGCAAATTCCTGAAGCTGTTCACGACGCTGCCGATGAGCGAGATCAGGAAGCTCGAGGCGCTCGGCGGCTCGGAGATCAACGAGGCCAAGAAGGTGCTTGCGACCGAGGCGACCGCGCTCTTGCATGGACGCGACGCCGCAAACCAGGCGGCTGAAACCGCGCGCCGCACCTTCGAGGAAGGCGCACTGGCCGAAAGCCTGCCGACGGTGGAAATTCCGCGCGGCGAGCTGGACGCCGGCCTCGGCGTGCTCAACGCCTTCGTCAAGGCAGGCCTGGTTGCCTCCAATGGCGAGGCACGGCGCCAGATCAAGGGCGGCGGCCTGCGCGTCAACGACGAGTCCGTCAGCGACGAGAAGATGGCGCTGTCTGCTGCCAATCTGACGCCTGAGGGCGTGATCAAGCTGTCCTTCGGCAAGAAGAAGCACGTCCTCATCCGGCCTGCATAGGCTTATGAGCTTTTGATGCTTGTCAGGGCGCGCCGAAGCGCGCTCCCTGACCGGCAATGGATCAAAACACGCCCAGGGAAACTTCGAGGGAACAAGCCGTACGCACGCAGCGAGATGCGGTGCGCACCGCACTCATCGTGCTCGGACTGTGCTTCACGCTCGCCGTCCTCGGCCGCGGCCTCAGCGAGAGCTTCACTGTCTTCCTCAAGCCGATCTCCGAAAACTTTGGCTGGGACCGTGCGCAGGTCGTCTCGATCTACTCACTGACCTGGTTGATCAGCGGGCTGACCGCGCCACTGGTCGGGCGCCTGTTCGACCATTCCGGACCGCGCATCGTCTACGCACTCGGGCTTTTCCTGCTCGGCTCGGCCTTCCTGATCGCGGCGCACGCGCAGGCGCTCTGGCAATTTCAGCTCTCGATCGGCCTCTGCGTCGGCATTGGCGTCGCCTTCATCGGCATTGTGCCGAACTCGATCCTGCTCGGCCGCTGGTTCGGGCCACGGCTGCCGACCGCGATGGCGGTGGTCTATTCGGCAATGGGTGGCGGCGTGCTAGCGCTGCTCCCGACTTCGCAGCTCTTGATCGATCATCTCGGCTGGCGTGAAGCCTATCAGGTATACGGCTTCGCCGCGCTCGGCCTGCTCGTGCCGCTGCTGCTTCTGCCTTGGCGCATGTTCGCGCTCGGCTCGCCGCGTGTCAGCAAGAAGACCGATCCTGATTTCATCGACAACGGCTGGACGCTTGCGAGCGCGATGCGCCACCACGCTTTCTGGGCGCTGTTCTCGACCTTCTTCTTCACCGCGGTCGGCATGTATTCGATCGCCGCGCAGATCGTGGCCTACCTCATCGACGCCGGCTTTCCGCCGCTCCAGGCCGCGACCGCCTGGGGTTTTTCGGGCGTGGTGCTGGTGTTCGGCATGCTCGGCGTGTCCGCGCTCGACGGGCTGATCGGGCGCCGGCCCTCGGTGCTGCTCAGCTACGCGATCTCGATCATCGGCATCGTCCTGCTCTGGCTCTTGCAGTATTATCCGAACATCATCCTGCTCACCGGCTTCGTCGTCTGTTTCGGCAGCATGATGGGCTCGCGCGGCCCGCTGATCACAGCGACCGCCATGAAGATTTTTCGCGGCAAGCGCGTCGGCACGATCTTCGGCACCATCTCGATCGGCAGCGGATTGGGTTCGGCGTTCGGCTCATGGAGCGGCGGCCTCATCCACGACTTCACGCACGGCTACAATCTCCTGCTCGTCTTCGCACTTGCGAGCGTGATCCTCGGAATGATTCCATTTCTGATTGTCCCTGCCTTGCGGGAGTAGGTCTCCCCGACGTAACCTGCACCCCTCCGCGTCACCGGGAAATTACGGGCGACACACGCTGCACCGCGTGCGAAACCGTCGGGCGCAACCGGAGTTAAGGGACGAACTGCGATATTTTGTCCACATGACAAAAATGTCAGCGCCGAATTGACCCCGGGTGGCTTGCGAGGCCGAACTGAATACGGTCCAAGTCGCCCATTGGATGGAGGGCACAAACCAATGAACTTTCCCTATCTCACTCGCTTTGAACCGGTTCTCCTGAGCCTGTTCCGCTTCATCACCGGCCTGCTGCTGCTTCAATTCGGCGTGGCCAAGCTTTTCAAGTTTCCGCCTTTGCCGATGTTCGCGAAAGTCGAACTGATGTCGCTTTACGGCGCGGCCGGCACGCTTGAACTGGTGCTTGGCGCACTGTTGATCCTCGGCCTGTTCACCCGCCTCGCCGCTTTCATCCTCTCCGGTGAAATGGCCTTCGCCTACTTCATGGGGCATATGCTCAAGGGCGAGACGCCGGTGCTCCTGCCGCTGCTCAACAACGGCACGCTCGCCATCCTGTTCTGCTTCGCCTGCCTCTATCTCTCGGCGGCCGGCGGCGGCCCGATCAGCGTCGATGCGGCGCTGGGCAACGAACGCGCCTCGACCGGCGGCGCATTTGCGCGACGCTGACGCGCGCAATTGACGCTCAAGTCACGGATGGCACCGGCAGCTTTGCCGGTGTCATCTACCGCGAGCCCAGCACGTTCCAGATCAGGACGAGGGCCGCGACGAGCAGCGCGGACATGATGAGGCGGTGAACGAATCGGTTCATTGCCGCTCCCGCCAGGCTCGATGACCACCAAAGTCCAGGATCGATCTTCTCCAGCATACGCGCTGACGTGCGCCGACGCATGTCGCTTTGCCTGCACGGTTGCGCATCAGGCTGCGAACGGTCACGCGGGCGGCCGGCGGCCGCATGCCTATGTTCATGATTGGTAAGAACTTCATGCTACCGATGCGAGCAATAACAACCATTTAGTAGAGGCTGCGATGAAGCTGCTGAGCCATCTGAAGATCCGCACCAAGCTTACCAGCATGGTCTGTCTTGCGGCTCTCACAGTCACAGCCATCATCGCGGTATCGGCCTTCCTCAGCAAGAGCCGCATGATGGAGGACCGGGTCCAGCAGATGAAGACCGCGGTCGACATGCTCTACAATCTCGCCCAGTCGGTCCAGGACGACGTCACCGCCGGCAAGCTGACGCAGGCCGAGGCCAAGGCCCAGTTCCACATGCGCGGACGGCGCATGACCTTCAACGGCAACCAGGGCTATCCGGTCGTCTACAACGCCGACACGTCCCTCCTCGTCAACGGCGCCAACCAGCAGCTCGAAGGCAAGATCACCGGCGCGATTGACGCCAACGGCGTCCTCATTGCCGACGCGATCCTCAAGGCCGGCGAACAGAATGGCGGCGGCGTGGCCTCCTATCTCTATCCCCGCCCCGGCCAGACCGAAGCGGTGCGCAAGACCGTGTTCGCGCGCAAGTTCGCGCCCTGGAACGCGACGATCAGCTATGGCCTCTATGTCGACGACATCGACGCCGATGTGCGCGCGCTGACGCTCGAGCTTGCCGCGGTCGGCTTCGGCCTGATGCTGCTGATGGCGACGCTGTCGTGGCTGATCGCCCGCGACGTGCTCGGCGCGCTCGATCGCCAGAAGACCCGCATGCAGGAGATTGCCGACGGTGCCATCGACAAGCCGGTCGAGGAGACCGGCCGCGGTGACGAGATCGGCCGCATGGCCGAGACCCTCGAAATGCTCAGGCAGACCGCTTTGACGGCGCGCACGCTGGAGTCCGAACAGGTCGCCGCCAAGAGCCGCAGCGAGCAGGAGAAGCGTGACGCGCTGATCTCGCTCGCCGACCGCTTCGATGCCTCGGTCGGCCAGCTCGTCGGCCTGATGGCCTCGGGCTCCGGCGAGCTCGAGACCACCGCCAAGTCGATGTCGTCCACGGCCGAGGGCACCAACCGCCGCGCCGCCGTGGTCGGCTCGGCCGCCACCGAAGCCAGCCAGCGCGTCCAGACGGTCGCGGCTGCCGCCGAGGAGCTCTCCTCCTCCATCACCGAGATCAGCCGCCAGGTCGCGCAATCCGCCGAAGTGACCGGCCGCGCCGTGGACAGCGCACGCCGCACCGACACCATCGTCCGTGCGCTCTCAGACGGCGCCCAGCAGATCGAGCACGTCGCCGAGCTGATCTCCAGCATCGCGGCGCAGACCAATCTGCTCGCGCTCAATGCCACCATCGAGGCCGCGCGCGCCGGTGAAGCCGGCCGCGGCTTTGCCGTCGTCGCCTCCGAGGTGAAGTCGCTGGCGAGCCAGACCGCGGAAGCCACCCGCGAGATCGGCGACAAGATCGCCCAGATCCAGGGCGCGACCAAGGAGGCCGTGGACGCCATCGGTGGCATCACCGCCACCATCGAGGAAGTCAGCCGCATCGCCACCTCGATCGGCGCGGCCATCGAGGAGCAAGGTGCCGCCACCGCCGAGATCGCCCGCAGCGTCTCGCAGACCGCGGAGGCGACCAAGGAAGTCACCACCAATATCGGCGGCGTCAGCACCGCAGCGAACGAGACCGGCAATGCCGCCGGCATGGTGCTCGCAGCCGCCTCGAACCTCTCCAAGCAGGCCGAACAGCTCTCCGGCGAAGTCGGGACGTTCCTCGCGGGCGTCCGCGCGGCTTAAGCCGCGCAACGCTACGCTGGTTCTAAACGCGACGAAGCATCGGCGAATCGATGCATCGATCGAACCGACACGCGATCGCACGAACGCGATCACGACGCATTTTTCTGGACACGTCGCCGCAGGCATCGGCGTCTTCCCTGCATATGCGTGTCCATGGCTGCGCAGATTGCGCCGCGTCTGAACACGCCGTGCCCTGCGTTCAGGAATGGTAAGGACTTCCTGATACGGCTGCGCGAGAACTAGCATTTTGCAACCGTTCGCGAGGCCGTTATGACGCTGCTCAGTCACCTGAAAATCCGCACCAAGCTTGCCAGCATGGTCTGTCTTGCGGCGCTCACCGTGACTGCCCTCATCGTCGCGTCAGCCTATCTCAGCAAGACGCGCATGCTCGAAGATCGCGCGCGCCAGATGCAGACGGCAGTCGATCTGCTGCACGGCTTCGCGCAATCGCTCCAGGACGAGGTCGCCGCCGGCAAGATGACGCTCGCCGATGCGCAAGACCAGTTCAAGCTGCGCGGCCGGCGAATGAAGTTCAACGGCGGCCAAGGCTATCCCGTCGTCTATACCGCCGATTCAACAGTGATGATGAATGGCGGCGCGCCTCAGCTCGAGGGCAAGAACAACGGCATCAAGGATGCCAATGGCATCGTGATCGGCGATGCCACGGTGGCCGCAGGCAAGCAGACACCGGAAGGCAGTATCCTGTCCTATTTGTTCCCGCGTCCGGGCGAGACGGTTCCGGTTCGCAAACTGGTGTTCGCCCGCCAGTTCGCCCCCTGGAACGTCGCAATTGCCTACGGTCTCTATGTCGACGACATCGACGCCGACGTGCGCGCGCTGACGCTGGAGCTCGCCGCAATCGGCGTTGGCCTGATGCTGCTGATGGCGACGCTGTCCTGGTTGATCGCGCGCGACGTGCTCGGCGCGCTCAACCGCCAGAAGACCCGCATGCAGGAGATTTCCGAAGGCGCTATCGACAGGCCGGTCGAGGAGACCGATCGCGGCGACGAGATCGGCCGCATGGCCGAGACGCTCGAAGTGCTCAGGCAGACCGCTTTGACGGCGCGCACGCTGGAGGCCGAGCAGGTTGCCGCCAAGACCCGCAATGAGCAGGAGAAACGCGACGCCCTGATCTCGCTCGCCGACCGCTTCGATGCCTCGGTCGGCCAGCTCGTCGGCCTGATGGCCTCGGGCTCCGGCGAGCTCGAGACCACCGCCAAGTCGATGTCGTCCACGGCCGAGGGCACCAACCGCCGCGCCGCCGTGGTCGGCTCGGCCGCCACCGAAGCCAGCCAGCGCGTCCAGACGGTCGCGGCTGCCGCCGAGGAGCTCTCCTCCTCCATCACCGAGATCAGCCGCCAGGTCGCGCAATCCGCCGAAGTGACCGGCCGCGCCGTGGACAGCGCACGCCGCACCGACACCATCGTCCGTGCGCTCTCAGACGGCGCCCAGCAGATCGAGCACGTCGCCGAGCTGATCTCCAGCATCGCGGCGCAGACCAATCTGCTCGCGCTCAATGCCACCATCGAGGCCGCGCGCGCCGGTGAAGCCGGCCGCGGCTTTGCCGTCGTCGCCTCCGAGGTGAAGTCGCTGGCGAGCCAGACCGCGGAAGCCACCCGCGAGATCGGCGACAAGATCGCCCAGATCCAGGGCGCGACCAAGGAGGCCGTGGACGCCATCGGTGGCATCACCGCCACCATCGAGGAAGTCAGCCGCATCGCCACCTCGATCGGCGCGGCCATCGAGGAGCAAGGTGCCGCCACCGCCGAGATCGCCCGCAGCGTCTCGCAGACCGCTGAGGCGACCAAGGAAGTCACCACCAATATCGGCGGTGTCAGCACCGCAGCGAACGAGACCGGCAACGCCGCCGGCATGGTCCTCGCTGCGGCCAGCAATCTCTCCAAGCAGGCCGAGCAGCTCTCCGGCGAGGTCGGCACCTTCCTGGCAGGCGTGCGCGCGGCCTAAGCTTCCCGACGCCAATCCCTCCACATGCGTCATGGCCGGGCTTGTCCCGGCCATCCACGTTTTTATAGCCGCTCTGCACGAAGAACGTGGATGCCCGGGACAAGCCCGGGCATGACGAGCACCTGCGAATTTTAGTGGGTTATCGCCGCGCGAGGGTGCAGCCGCTCGAGAGCTGGCGCGTCGATCCGGTCGAGCCGTCGTTCGACTGCGAAGGGAATTCCTCGAACGGCGTGTTCTGTTTGCCGGTGTTGAATTCGAAGATCTTGCGGAACACACCCGGCACCATGGCCGAAACCGGATTGACGCGCATCACCGGCGCGGCCGGCGTGCCGACGACCTCGTAGGTCACGCCGATCAGGCCTTCCTTGTCGCCACCGCCCAGGAACAACCCGAGCACCGGAATCTGTCCGAACATGTTGTTCAAGCCGTACATCGGCACGAAGGTGCCGCTCATGCAGACCTGGTTGCCGGGATAGTCGATCGAGCCCTCGATGGTGGCGCCGATCATCGGGCCCTTGACGACGCCATCGCGGATCGTCAGCGCGCCGTTCTGGCGCGTGAACTCGGCGCGCAGCGCGCTGAAGGAGACGCCGTTCCCGGTGCCGTTGGGCGCGCCGGCGGCAACGCGTTCGAGCTGCGCCTCGCCCTTCACCGTGAAGTCGCGGACGTTGATGAGGCCCTCGCGCGTCGTGTTCGGCTCCGACGTCGGCGGCTCCATCGCCACCACCATCTGGCCGCCGATCGCCTTGGTGTAGGTGTCGGTGAAGCGCAGCAACGCGCCGGCATCGTTGGTCTGGAGGTAGATCACCTCGCGATTGCCCTGGGCGCGGCCGCCGCGCAAATCGGCTGCCACCGGCGTGTCGCGGCCGATCTTGCCGTTCAGCGTGAAGGCTTTGACGGTGCCGTTGCGCCGCGACATCTTGCCGTCGACGCTGCGCATCGCCTCGCCGTTGAAGCCCGCGACGGCACCGAGCTTCACGTCGATGTCGAAATCGACGTTCTTCATCTTGTTCTTGGCGTCGTCCTTGGAATTGCCCGAGATCGCCGACTTCAGGAAACCGCGGCCGTCGAACACATCCCCGCGCATCGTGCCCCGCACCACCCCGTCCTGGCCACGCTCCACCTTCAACGAGGCCTTGTCGCCGTCGGACGGAGCGTAGGTCGGGAAGTTCGCGTTCATGAGGTCGCCGTTCGGATCGACCTCGAGCGAGCCCTTGATCGAGGCGCCGCCGCCTTCGACGACGATGTCCTCCAGACGCGTTGATTGCGCCGTCGGCACCACCTTGAAGCTGGCCTTGGCCGACTTGCCCGGCAGCTTGACCCAGCCGGGCAGGATGTTGTCGAGCTTGACCGAGGTCAGGTCCGCCTCGACACCGAGCTTCGTCGTCTGGTCGGGACCTCCGGCGATCTTGCCCGACAGCTTGATCGGCAGCGATCCGCTCACGGCAGGGCTGAGGTCGAATCCGAGACGCGCGCGGCTCGCATCGTCGAGCGTGGCCTGCAATTTGACGTCAGCGTCGCCCTCGGTCGGCTTGCGGTAGTCCAGCGAAGCCGCCTGCCCGTTGATCTTGACGTCGCCCTTGACCTGATAGCCCTGGTTGTTGGCTGATACCTTGAGGTTGTTGGCCTCCAGCTTCTGGTTCATCACCAGCTTGTCGGCGGCAAAGCCGTTGAGGTCGGCGCTGACGGCGTAGCTGGTGTCGCCCTTGGTCAGCGCGCCCTTGACCGGCAAGCCGAGCTGGATGTTCGCCGAGAACGTTCCCTTGCTGGTGTTGGGATCGACGAACGTCGCCGACAGATCGCTGAGCCGATCATTGGAGAGGATTTCGGCGGCGGCCGCCACGGGGCCGTCGGCGCGGAACCTGGTCCGCGATGGCGACGGCTTGGGCGCCATATCCGGCACCTCGAAGACGAAGTCGGAGATCGTGACCTTGCGGCCCGCCGGCGTATCGGCAATGCCCTGCCCGATATTCACGGTCGCGGTGCGCCCGGTCACACGCGCCTTCAAATCGGCATCGTGCACCACCGGCATGCCATCCACGGGGCGGACCGCGACGCCACTCGCGACGATGTTGACCGACAGGCCGTCGTCGGGAATGGGCGGGCCCTTGCGCGGGAGGTTCTTCGTCGGCGAATTGACGCCGATCTCGATGCGCTGGAGCGTGCCGCGCTCGATCCGCTCGATCACCCATTCGCGCAACTCGGGAACGACGAGCGTCGGCCACATCCGCTTGAGCGCGGAGGCCGACATCGGCGTTCCCGCAAAGCCCAGCGTCAGCCGCGGCTCGCCCGAATAGTCGATGGCGCCGGTGCCGGCGACGCCGATCTCGCCATTGCTGATATCGGCTTGCGTCAGCAGCATGCGCTTGTGGTCGGTGTCGAAGCGGAAGCCGATCGCGATGCGGTTGAAGACCAGCGGGGGCTCGTTGTCGATGCCGCCCAGCAGGATCGAGCCGCCGCTGAAGCCAAGCTGCCAGTCGTTGATGGTGCCGTTGGGCGGCTCGAGATGGGCCAGAAGCGTCAGGCGGTTCGCGCCCGAGAGAATCTTGAACGGAGCGACCAATACCCGCCGGTTCGAATCCCACTCGACGTTGATCTCGGCCGAGTCGATCGCCATCGGATAGTCAGGCGTGTCGGTGTCGATGATGTTGCCCGCACCGACCGCGATCTTGCCGCGGAAGAAGGTCGGCACGCCGTCGCGGCCGAGCTCGCCCTTGAGCTCGCCGGTCAGCGGCAGGTCGGCGGTGTAGGTGAAGTCCTTCACCCGGAGCGCCAGCAGGATGTTGGCGGTGGAAAGCTTATCGGCGCGGATGTCGACCGAACGCACACCATTCTCGGCAGGGCCGATCGTGGCGCGCAGCGACCACGGGCGCGCGCCCTCCTCGCCTAGGCTGAGCGCGACGCCGCCATGGCTCGGCCGGCGCAGGCTGAGCGTGATGTTCTCAAAGCTCCATTTGCTGCCGCGCTGCTGATCGTCGACGATCAGATTGCCGTTCTTCAGACCGATCTCGTTGAGGTTCTGGCCGTCGAGGCCGGTCATGCTCAGACTGTCGAGCCAGTCGAGGCCCTGAAGAATGCCGCTCGGGGCAGCGGCCTGGGGAGCAGCCTGCGATGCGTCCGGGCTTGCAGGTCCGGTGGCGAATGGCGGCGGCGGGACACCGTTGCGCGGGAATGTCGGCGGCAGGCCCGCTTCCTTCTTGGATGCGACGCCGGTTGCCAGCGGCTTGGCGGTGTCGCCGGCGGACACGGTGACGGTGCCGTCGGGCGCAATGCGGATCGCCAGCTCGGCATCGACGAGGTTGAGGCTTTCCGCGCGCAGGTGCCCCATCAGGAGACCCGCCCCCGACAGCTTCACTTCGGCCTTCGGCGCGGTGGCGACGATGGCGTGATCATGGTCGCGGACGACGATGTCGCGGATGCGCACGGCGATGCGGATCCGCCCGGCCCGCTCGATCTGGGTGCCGCCGACCTCCACAGTGTTGCCGTGGCCGATATTGTCCTCGATGGCAGCAGCGAGCCAGGGTGTCGCGATGTCGAGATTGATGGGACCCGCACCAAGCCGCCACCACAGCGCGCCGAAACAGCCGATGAAAATGACGGCAAGGGCTCCGACCACGATGGCCAGCCGCTTCAGCCAGCGATCAGCCGCCAGCCAGCGGCGCATTGACGCAAACCCGTCACCGAAACGATGGAAGCCTGAATTGGAACGCGACAACAGCCGGCGCGCCCGATAGCCCGCCGCTGCTTCCTGATCCGGATCCCAGTCGGCGTCGTCCCATTCCTGCGGCTGCTGTTGACCGCCGCGCCGATCGAAATCCCGATTGTAATCCTGGGGCGACGTATTCCTTGCCATTGCCTCTCGATACAGGCGCCCATCGTAGGATTGAGCACCGCCGGGACCGCAGCCGTCCGCGGGAAGCGAAGCTCCCCGCGCCGGCATTGCCGCCATACCTCGAATGTTCCTGCTGTTCGTCATTTCGCCCCGGGCGCGCGTTCAACGAGCAGTGGGGTGGTGCGTGGAATTCCTTGTAACCATACCCCGGCGTCGCCAGACTTGCCCAGACGAGGGCGATTCCGGCACACCGGACGAGAGCTGCAATACCGCTTTGGTTGACCCGCCGAAAGCGACGAAAGGAAGGCGTATGTCCAAGAAATCCCGAAAGAAATCGTCCAAAACGCCCTCCGGCATCGCAACAGCTAAAAAGAAGACCCCGACCAAGCGGGCAACGACTCAAACAAAGTCCGCGAAAACACAGCGGACGCAGGCGAGCAAATCAACCAGGACCGTAGCAAAAGCAGGATCACATAAGGCCGCGTCGAAACAGTTAAATTCCTCCAAATCGGCCTCCGCGCCCGCGAAGGCGAAGCCGGCCCTGACCGAAGGCCAGAGGGCGCCCGCCTTCCGGCTGCCCCGCGACGGCGGCGATGTGGTCTCGCTCGCCGACTATGCCGGTCGGAAGCTCGTCCTGTTCTTCTATCCCCGCGCCGACACGCCCGGCTGCACCCGGGAGGCGATCGATTTCACGCGGCTGGCGGACGCTTTCAGCGCTGCCGGCACGGCCCTGCTCGGCATCTCCGCCGATCCGTTAAGGGCCCAGGAGAAGTTCCGCGACAAGCACAGCCTCGGCATGCCCCTCATCTCGGATGAGAAACACGAGATGCTGGAGGCGTACGGCGCCTGGGGCGAAAAATCTATGTATGGCAAGAGCTTCCTCGGAGTTCTTCGCACCACGATACTGCTTGGTGCCGACGGCAAGGTAGCCAGGGTCTGGCGCAATGTCCGCGTCGACGGCCACGCCGACGAGGTGCTGGAAGCGGCAAGAGGCCTTTAACCAATCCGTTAAATTCGAGTGGTTCCGTTTCCGGAAAATTAACCATGACCGGCCCAGATTGCTGCGGCAATTAGGCCGTACGGACTCATCCGACCGGCGCGGGAGTGCCGATGTCGAAAAGTTCTGCCCAATATTCGCAGTACCCCCAACATCACGCGCACGACCACGGACGGCCCCTCCATCGCCGTCCTGCCGCCGCCGTGGCTGCAGCCGCGATCCCCCTTCCCTCGACCGACGACGCCTACACCATCGTGCACCACGGCAAGCAGGTCCGCCTCGGACCTGTGGTGTTCTGGATCGTGGTCGGCACCGTCGTGCTGCTCGGACTCTGGTCGGCCGCGACCGCGACCTATTTCGCCTTCCGCGACGACGTCCTGACCCGGCTGATCGCACGTCAGGCCGAGATGCAGTACGCCTACGAGGATCGCATCGCCGAGCTCCGTGCCAAGGTCGACCGCACCACCAGCCGGCAGCTGCTCGACCAGGAACAGTTCGACCAGAAGCTCGACCAGATCATGAAGCGCCAGACGGCGCTGGAGTCCCGCGCCACGGCGCTCGGGGCCATGCCCGACGTGACCGGATCAATCCCCCGCACGGCCCCGCAGCGCGGTGATTCGAGCCAGGGCGCGACGCAGGGCACGCCGAAGCCGTCGCCGATCAGCGACACCGTGATCTTCGTGGCACCGCCCGATCGCGAAGCACGGCTTGAGTCGCGTGCGCTGACCGTCGCGGCACCGCCGACCAGCCAATTCGCCAAGAACCAGGGTTTCGACAACGTCCTGGTCCGGCTCACGACCTCGCTTGACCAGGTCGAGCGTCGCCAGATGGCGACGCTCAGCGCCGTCGAGGAAGGCATGGATTCACGCATGCGCCGGATGCGCGGTGTCGTCAGCGACCTCGGCCTCAATCTCGCCAGCCTCGAAGCCGCCGTGCCGCGCTCCGCGATGGGCGGTCCTTTCGTGCCCGTCAAGCTGACGGCCAATGCCGGGCCGTTTGAGAAACAGCTCAACCGCATCAATGTTACCCGCGCCGAGATGGATCGGCTCAATCGCACGCTGGCGCTGGTACCCTACCGCAAGCCCGTCATCGGCGAGGTCGAATTCACCTCCGGCTTCGGCGTGCGCAGCGATCCGTTCCTCGGCCGGCCCGCGATGCATACCGGTCTCGATTTCCGCGCCGCGACCGGCGATCCCGCCCGCGTCACCGCCAACGGCAAGGTGGTCTCGGCCGGCTGGTCCGGCGGTTACGGCCGCATGGTCGAAGTCGATCACGGCAACGGGCTGTCGACCCGCTACGGCCATCTCTCCGAGATCAACGTCAAGGTCGGCGAGATCGTGAAGCTCGGCCAGGTCATCGGCCTCGTCGGCTCGACCGGCCGTTCCACCGGCCCGCACCTCCATTACGAAACCCGCATCGACGGCGAAGCGGTCGATCCGCAGAAGTTCTTGCGCGCCGGCGTGCGGCTCAGCGCGGGCTAAGCCCGCACCACGCGCTTTCAGCGTGGCCGCGCCTACCGCCGGCCGCCGCCCATCCCGCCTCCGGGACCTCCAAAGCCGCCACCGCCCATTCCACCGCCGGGTCCCATGGGCCCACCGCCGGGCGAACCAAATCCGCCGGGGCCTGACGGGCCGCTCGAGCCCGCCGGCGCGGAGCCGGGATTCGCACTTGGGCCAGGTCCAGGGCCAGATCCCGGCGCAGGTCCACCACCGGGCGCGCCGGGCTGGCCGCCGCTCGGAGTGGTGGCACCGCGGTTCGGATGCAGGATCGAGCCGCCGGGCGACCGATTGGGACTGCCGCCACCGGATGGAGGGGCTCCAGGCCCCTGACCGATGGCCTGAGCCGACTCCACCTGGAAGCCGCGCGAGCGATCGAACACGCCGTTGACCACCATGCGGGCTTCGCCGGCGGCCGGGCCGAAGCGCGAACCGTCACGAGCCACGAAGCCGGAGCCGAGCTGGAGGTTCGATCCCACACGCTGCACATAGGCCTCGATCGAGAGGCGGCTTGCGCCGACGAGATCCGAGAAGTCGTCGATGCGCGTGCGCGCGGCCTGCATCGTGCCCTGGCTCGAACGGCCCTCGATCTGGGCGCGCTGGCCAACCAGCAGCGGATCGACCCCGCTCAGCCTCAGCCCGCCAATACGCAAGCCATCAGGCCCGCGCTCGACGAGACCGGTGACACGCTCGGTCGCCTCGCGCCGCGGCTCGATCAGGCTTGCGACGATCACGCCGTCGGTCCGGCGCAGGCCGTAGACGGCCACCTGCGTGCCCGCACGAAGCTTGCTCTCCTTGTCGCTTGTGACGATCTTCTGGCTGAGCACCGTCAGCTCGTTGCCCTTCACGGTTTCGATCGGACCTGCGACCTCGCTCGCGATCGTGATGTTGCGCGTCACGAGCGTGCCGTCGGCCTGACGGGTCGCGACCACGCGCGCAAGCTGGCCGATGCGCAGAGCCTTGGGGCTCGCGGCCTCGCCGTCGATCCGGACCGGCACGTCGCTCGCATAAGTGACCCGCTCGCCGTTGACGTAGATGCTGCCAAACCGCTGGATCACGCCGACGATGCCGGTGCCGCCGATGCCGTGGTCGTCACCGCGCCTGATTCCGGTGCCGCCGATGCCCTGATCGGTGCCGCGCTTGACCTGCGCGTGGGCCATCGCCGTACCGGCGAGCCAAAATCCTGTCAGCAGCAGACGGCGGGAGATCAGCGGCGGCCGGCTCATGAAGAACCACCCTTCTTGCCGCTTTCCTTGCTGTTGTCCTTGCCGCCTTCCTTGGCCTCTGCCTCGCCATCTGCGTCTTCGCTGTAGATGTAGATGCCGAAATTCCAGCGGGCGTCACCGCCCTTGTCCTTGCCGAGCGCGCGGTTGGCCTCGCGGTTGGCGGTCTTCAGCGCGTCCATCGCGAGCTCGCGCGAGCGTGCCTCGAGGCGCTTGGCAAGCTTCGGCGAGATGTTGTTGTAGTGCACCGCGCGCTCGAGGAAGCGCGGCGCCGCGCCTGAGACGTTCTGTGCGGCGGCCGCGATATGGTCGTGCAGATTGCGGCCGAGATAGTGCCATTTGCTGTCGTCCTCGCCGCTCGGGACGAAGGCCGCCTCGACCAGCTCGATCTCGTCGGAATCGTTGATGGTGACGAGCTTGCGGTCGACCCATTCGTCGAGCACCGCGCGCGGCCGCACGTCCTTGGTGACGGAGGCGACCAGCTGCTCGAACGACGGCGCATCGCCCTCGGCCGTGCGCGGCAACGCCAGCGGCTCGCCTTTCGCATCGGTGAATTCGGGCGCAGCAAGCCAGCGCGCGATCACGGCGCTCGTCAGCGACACCGCGGCCGGCGCCTCGTGCACCGGCGCGCCGGCACCGCGCAGCCGCGCCACCTCCTTGCGATGGATCCCGGTGAGCAGGCTGACACGGCTGTCGGTCTGCTCCTTCCCCTCCAGCGCAAAATCGTGCTCGGCGACGTTGACGAACAGCTCGCGAAGCAATTGCGCCAATGCCGGAAAAGTCATGCCACTGCGAATGCAGAGCCGAACGAGCGGGCGCAGCAGCCGCGCCAGCGGCGCGTGCAGCTTCGCGGCAGTCGGCTGCGGAGCCGCTGCTTTGGACCCGGACTTGGCATTCATGTCTGAACTGTACCCGTGCCCCACGTGGGACACAATCCCACTTTTTCCCACTTTCCGATTGACGTGGTAAATTTTCCCACGTACACGAGGCGCCACTGAGGGCGCGACGTAAAGGGAATCACACCCATGGCTGACCGCTTGGTCCGCAATTCCAACTCACTGCGTGCTCTGCCGGCTCCTGACTGGGGGCGCGGCGCAATCGAGCCGATGCTGCCGGCGCTGTTGCGCGGCGTGATCTTCATCTCGGTGCTGGCCGCACCGTTCGTCGCGGCCCTTCTCGCAGGCTGACACCATCATGCATCACACCAGCGAAACTCCGCACCGCCCGTCGGTGCTGCACATCTTCAAGATCTATTATCCCGACCTGTTCGGCGGCACGCTGACGGTGATCCGCGACATCTGCGCCAGCCTGAAGGACAGCTTCGCCTCCGCCTTGCTGGTCTGCTCGCAATCGGCCGAGCGGCGCGAGATCGTCGTCAACGATGTGCCGGTCGAGCGCGTCCGCTCATTCGGCAATGTCCTGTCGCTTCCCGCCGCCCCCACCTATCCCTGGCGGCTCTGGCGCAAGATCGCCGAGCACGATTTGCTCGCGCTCCATGCCCCCTTCCCGCTCGCCGACCTCGTTTTCGCCTTCGGCTTCGGCGCCAATCGGCCGCTGGTGGTGCACTGGCATGCCGACATCGTCACCCATGCCGGCCTGCGCTGGTTCATCGAACCGTTGATGCGGCGGACACTGCGCCGGGCGAAAGCGATCATCGTCTCGGACCACGCGCTGATCGAGAACACGCCGTTGCTGCGGGAATTCGTCGACAAATGCCACATCGTGCCGTTCGGCATCGACACCGCGGGTTACGACTGGCCGAAGATCGAGCCGCACCACGTGAACGATCGCGGCCGGCTCGTGCTCGCCTGCGGCCGGCTCGTGCCCTACAAGGGCTTTGACGTCCTGATCCGCGCCGCGGTCAACCGCAAGTTCGAGGTCTGGATCATCGGCGAAGGCACCGAGCGTCCGCGGCTCGAGCAGCTGATCCGCGAGCTCGGCCTCGGTGACCGCGTCCGCCTGCTCGGTTCGGTGAACGACAGCGAGCGCATCAAGCTGATGTGCCTGTCCGACGTCTTCGTCATGCCGTCGGTCACCAATGCCGAGACCTTTGGCCTGGTCCAGCTCGAGGCCATGGCCGCCGGCCGCCCTGTCGTGAACACGGCGCTCGACACCGCGGTGCCGCGCGTCGCCCGCCACGGCATGGAGGCGATCACGGTGCCGCCAGGCGATGCCGAAAAGCTCGGCGATGCCATCGACACGCTGATCAGCGATCCCGAGCGCCGCCGCCGCATGGGACTGTCAGCCCGGACGCGCGCCCTCACCCGCTATTCCGCCCCAGCCTTCAGGGAAGGCATGCAGGCCGTCTACCGCGACGCCGTCACCGCGTCGTGCAAGGTACCCGCAACCGCCGCCGAGCCGCCGCAGGCGACCGGCTGGCTGGACACCGTCCGGATCGCGGCCGCACTGGCCTGGTCGGACATGCGCCACCGCTACGTGCGTTCGCTGCTCGGCCCGTTCTGGATGTCGCTTCAGATGGCGATCGTGGTCGCAGTATTGGGCTCGGTGATCGGCCAGATGTCGAACGCCGACATGCTGGCGCGCCTGCCGATGCTGGCGCTGTCGATGACGGCCTGGACCTTCCTCAACAGCGTCGTGCTCGATGCGACCACGGCGCTTCAGAATTCCGCGAGCCTGATCCGCGACCGGGCGCTGCCGCCGGTGATCTTCCTGCTCCAATGCACCTTCCGCCAGGCGCTGTTCGCGCTGCATAACGCCTGCGTGCCGCTGGTGCTGTGGCTGATCCTCTCGCCCCACGACCTCTCTCACGCGCTGGCGGCGTTGCCCGGCCTGCTGCTATTCATAGCCTGTACCTTCGCCTTGAGCCTCGTCCTCGGCGCGACGGCAACGCGCTATCGCGACCTCAAGCCGATCATCGAATCCACGCTGATGCTCGCCTTCCTCGCCTCGCCCGTGATCTGGTCCGCCGAGATGATCAATCACCGCTCGACGGTGATGCGGCTCAATCCGCTGACGCATCTGTTCGCGGTGTGGCGCGAGCCACTTGCAGGCGGCAATATCGATCCCGCCAGCATCGTCTACGTCCTCATCACGCTGGCGCTGCTGATCTTTGCGAGCGTGCTGACGCTGGTCCACCTGCGCAAAGCCGCATTCTGGATTTGACGCATGGTCTCGATCAACCTGCACAACGTCTGTCTCGACTATCCGCTCTACGGCGCCTACGACTTTTCGCTGAAGCGGCGGCTACTCGGCCACCTCATCCGCGAACCGGGCGAGATGCGGATCATCCGCGCCGTCGACAACGTCTCGATCGAGGCCGAAGCCGGCGCCCGTATCGGGCTCGCCGGGCCCAACGGCTCCGGCAAGTCGACGCTGCTGCGCCTGATTGCCGGTGTCTATCCGCCGAGCAGTGGCCGCGTCACGGTCCGGGGCAACGTCGTGCCCCTGCTCGGCCTGAACGCCGGGGTCAATCTGGACTTCGTGGCGGAGGACAACATCGCGCTGCTGCTGCGGATCAGCGGTCGCAAGCCCACACGTAGCGTGATCGACGAGATCTGGGCTTTCACCGAGCTCGAAACGCGCATGCAGCGCCTGCCCCTGCGGATGTTCTCCTCGGGCATGCTGATGCGGGTGTTGTTCGCGACCGCCACCGCTTTCCCGGCCGACATCCTGCTGCTCGACGAATGGCTCAGCGTCGTTGACGAGCGTTTTGCGGAGAAGGCCGAGAGGCGGCTGCAAAACCTGGTCTCGCAGGCAGCGATCGTGATCATCGCCTCGCACGACCTGCCGCTGCTGCGCCGCACCTGCTCCAGCATCATCAACCTCGATCACGGCCGCATCGCCTCGACCATCGCGGTCGAGCCGCCCGCCACGCACGCCTTTGAGCTCCGAGAGAAACGCGCATGAAACAGAACATCCTGGTCGTGTCCGAGTCGCTCGGGCAACCCAATCACAAGCGCGGCATCTTCCACTTCACCCGGGAATTGGTACGGTCGCTCGCGTCGGAAGGCCACGAACTCACGTTGCTGGTGGAAACCTCGAAGCGTTACCGCAAGCTATGTCGGCGCGAGCGACGCACGAAGCTGTTTCCGGCGCAGTCGCGCAACATCGAGCTGCTCGCTCTTTATCGCTTCCTCGACGAGGTCAACGTGAGCGGGCCGGTAATGCTCAGCGGCGCGCGTCGCAGGTTCGACTGGCTCCGCCACAAGGCCACCATGCTGGCGTCGCGGGATAATATCCTCTGCCTCCTGCGCGCGATCGGCCTGCTTGGCCTGCAAGCCCGGCTGATCGAGAACCGGACCGCCGCGCTCGAATACATTCCGCCGGATATGCGCCATCTCGAACTGTTCAGCGAATTCCAGCTCGAGCCCGGATTCTTCGACTATCAGGACTCCTCGGCCTTCTTCCTGCTGCCGCCGCCGCGGATCGACGCGCGTGACTATGATCTCATCGTTGTGGACACCCCGACGCGGGTCGCGATCAGGCGCAAGCCGAACGCCAAGGTGATCTGCGTCGTCCACGATTTGCTGCCGCTCACCGACCTCAAGCTCAGCGACATCGCCACGCGGCAGTTCCTGGCGCGGATCGGCACCAGCCTGCGCCAGGCTGACGAGCTCGCCTTCGTTTCAAACTATAGCATGATGCGGTTCAGGGAACTGTTGCCGCAATTTGCGCACCTGCCGGCGCGGGTCGTGTATCCCCGCACCCGGTTCGACGCCCCGGATGTCCTCCACCTCCCAGCCCTGTCGGGGCGTCCGGGGCGGCCGAACTTCGTCATCATCGTGTCGAACGAGCCGCGCAAGAACGTCGCCACCGTCATTCGTGCCTTCCGCAACGTCCCTCAGGCCGATCTGGTGGTGATCGGTCATGCGGGCCAGATCAGCCGGATGCGCAACCTGCCGCCAAATGTCCGCTTCGCCGGCTATGTCGACGAGCATGAAAAGGCCGCCATGATCGCGGAGGCGCACGGGCTGATCATGCCGAGCCTGGCCGAAGGCTTCGGCATACCGATCATCGAGGCGCTGGCCGCGAACACGCCGGTGCTGTGCTCCGATATCGCGGTGTTCCGTGAGGTCGCGGGCGAGCTCGCCGACTATTTCGATCCGTTCTCGACCGATGCGATCGCAGCTTCGATCACCCGCGTGCTGACACGGCAGGAGGAATACCGCGGCCGCATCCGCGCGAGGCGACACGAGCTCGCCGAACGCTTCGGCTACGAGACCCAGGCGCGCGACTTCCTCGGGCATGAGATGCCCCGGGAAAGCCTGGCCGCCGCGCAATAAGCGTCGTTGCACATGACTGCTGAAACCGCGGAATGGTCCGGCCCGGCCGGTCGACAAGCCTTGCGCGCCCGATGGCAGGCCATGGGCAAATCGCCCGCTCTGATCGGGGCCGCCGATGTGCTCGCTGTGTTGATCGCGGCGTCCCTGCCCTGGTCGACCACAGCGCCTTCGATCTTCGTCGGGCTCTGGCTGCTGGTGGTGACGCCGACCATCGACTGGCGCGACTATGGACGCCAGCTCGCACGGCCTGCGTTCGCCCTGCCCTTTGTCTTCCTGCTGCTCGCGCTTCTCGGCACGCTCTGGTCGGACGGCGCGTGGGCCGACCGGGTGCATGCGATCAAGCCGGTCGCAAAGCTCGTGCTCATTCCAGCACTGCTCTATCACTTCAGCCGATCCGAACGCGGTTTCTGGCTTTTGCTTGGCTTTCTCGTATCCTGCGCGCTGCTTGCAGTCTACTCCTGGATCGTGCTGCACGATCCCGCCTGGAAGCTCACCGCGACCGCGTCGGCGGGCGTTCCCGTCAAGAACTACATCGACCAGAGCCAGGAATTCACGCTGAGCGCCTTTGCGCTCGCGCTGCCGGCGTTGACTTTTTGGCGCGGCGGAAACGTGGTCGCGACAGCCCTCTGTCTGGCATTGATCCTGCTGTTCGCCACCAACATGGTGTTCGTCGCCTCCGCCCGCACGGCGCTGCTGTGCATCGCGGTGCTGCTCGGACTGCTCGCCTGGAGGCATTTGAGCCGGCGCGCGGCGCTGGTCCTGCTCGCGGGCACGATAACCGCGAGCGCGCTGGCCTGGACGACCTCGCCCTATCTGCGCCACCGCATTGCAGACATCGCCGTCGAATACCGCCACGGCCATGAGGACATCAGCCGAGCCTCGACCGCCCAACGCCTGACCTATTGGCGCAAGGCGCTTCACGCCTTTGCCGAGGCGCCCCTGGCCGGTCACGGCACCGGGTCGATCAAGCGCCAGTTCGAGCACGCCGCCACCGGTGGAAGCAGCCTCGATGCGGAGATCGTCAGCAATCCCCACAACCAGACCCTCAATGTCGGCATGCAATGGGGCATACTCGGCGTCGCCCTGCTCTACGCCATGTGGATCGCCCACCTTCGCCTGTTCCTTGACGAAGGCCTTGCGGCCTGGATCGGGCTCGTGGCCGTCGTACAGAACATCGCGAGCTCGCTTCTGAACTCGCATTTGTTCGATTTCCACGAAGGCTGGATGTATGTGCTCGGCGTCGGCGTCGCCGGCGGCATGGCGCTGAAGGCAAGAGCCGGCCGCCAACCCTGACTATTGACTCCGCTCGTGGCCGACCTCGCCGGTGATGACGTCGCCGAACAGCTCCCAGGCCTGCCCGTTGAAGCGCATCAACTGCATCTGCTCGATCGGGAAATAGTCGTCGGTGGAGGTGTTGACCATGATGCCTGGCAGCATCAGATCAGTGTGGAAATTCTTCAGGCTAGTGGCCTGCTTCATCACGTTCTCACGGGTGAGATTGTCACCGCACTGCTTCAACACCTGCGCCATCGCCTCGGCCTGCACATAGCCGTAGATGTTGTTGGCGTTGGCCTTGTCGCCATCGGGATAATATTTGTCCATGAATTCGCGCCACTTCACCACCGCCGGGTCCTTGTCCCAGGTCGGGTCGGTCGGATCCTTCAGATAGACGGTCGAGATGATATCCTTGGAATAGTCGAGCCCGGCGGGCTTGAGCACCGAGGCGACCGAGGTCGCGGTATTGGCGAGGAAGAATTTTGGTTTCCAGCCGAGCTCTCCGACCTTCCGGATTGCCTGCGCCGATCCCTTCGGGGCGGCCCATGAGAAGAAGATGTCGGCGCCCGAGTCATGCAGCGCCACGATCTGCGAGTCGATCGAGGGATCGCTGACCTCATAGGATTTGTCAGCAATGATCATGCCGGCCTTGTCGCCGAGCCCGTCCTTCAGGCCCTTGAACTGGTCCTTGCCGGCGTCGTCGTTCTGCCAGAACACCGCGATCTTGCTGTTGGGAAAATGATCGCGGATGTATTTTGCGTAGATCCGCCCCTCGCTCTGGTAGTTCGGCTGGAAACCCATGGTCCACGGGAAATTCTTGGGGTCGCCGAACTTGGTGCCGCCGGAGGCGACGAAGAGCTGCGGCACCTTCTTGGCATTCATGTATTTCATGATCGCGGAGTTCGAGGGCGTGCCGAGCGGCTGGAAGATCAGCAGCACCTCGTCGCTCTCGACCAGCTTGCGCGCCTGCTCGATCGCCTTCGGCGGCGAATAGGCGTCGTCATAGCTGATGAAGTTGATCTTGCGGCCGTTGATGCCGCCCTGATCGTTGATCATCCTGAAATAGGCGGCCTCGGTCTTGCCTATGACGCCATAGGACGACGCCGGCCCGCTATAGGGCATGATGTTGCCGATCTTGACTTCGGTGTCGGTGGCTCCGGGATCGTATTTCTTCTGCGCCAGAGCCGGTGCCGTGACGAGCACGCCGGCAGCAAGAATGGCGAGGGCAGCAAGGCTTTCGCGACGACCCGGCATCGTTCTCTCCCCTATGTTTTGTAGTCTTGTTTTGCGGAGAGTGTCGCAAGGCCGTTCGCCGCTGGCAAGCGCCGCGATTTTCCGCGCCGTGAAACGACGGACCCGGAACTTACGCGGTGCGCCGCAGCAGTCTCAGCGCGCGCCCGTCGATCACGAGCAATGCGCTACCGATGACGATGGCGCCCGCGATCTCGCGCGCGGAGATCGGCTCACCCAGCACCAGCCATCCCAGCAGGATGGCGGTGACGGGAATGAGCAGAGTCACCAGCATCACGTTGGTCGCGCCCGAACGCCGAATGATCTGAAAGAAGACGATGTAGGCGAGCGCCGTAGATAGGGCGGCCAGGCCAAGCACCGCGAGCCAGGTCGTGAGACCCGGCATCGAAAGGTGCCACGGCTGCTCCATAGCTCCGGCGACGACCGCCATCATCACAGTCGACGCCATCAGCTGAAACGTCGCCGTTCCCAGCGGAGGCGCGTCCTTCAGCAGCCTCCGCGCGGCAAGCGCCGCAAAGCCATAGCTGAACGCGCCGCCCAGGCAGAGCAGGATGCCGAGCCCCTGCCCCGGCCTCGTTTCGATGCCCCATCCGCGCAGAATGATGCCGCCGGCGAGGCCGAGCGCCACGCCGGCCACCCGACGCATCTGCAGGGCCTCTTCGCCGGCCGCCGCCATCACCATCACCGTGAAGAGCGGCGTGGTCGCGTTCAGGATCGAGGCCAGTCCGCTCGGGATGAAGGTCTGTCCGAGCACGATCAGCGAGAACGGGATGACGTTGTTGAGCAGCCCGATCGCGACGAACGGCTTCCAGCCCGCCATGCCCTTGGGAAGACCGATGCCCTGCATCCGGAGCAACGGCAGCAGAATGGCCGCCCCAAGCGCGACGCGCAGGAACACCAGCGTCAACGGCGGCAATTCCCGCAGCGCCGCACCATTGAAGAAGAACGATCCGCCCCAGAGAACCGAGAGCACCGCGAGCAGCGACCAGTCTCGCGCATCGATCCTGTTATCGTTCGGGGACATGTGCTTCACCTCGGCGGCCGAGCCTGCCGCCTAGGACGGCGCGAGACAGGCCGCCACCCGATTTCCGACAACGTTGTTCAGGAAGGGCGCCGCGAGCGAGCGTCACCGGCAATATCGGCGATCACCGCTCCAATCACCAGCGCGCCGCCAATGAGCGCATGCACGGCGGGCAACTCCCGGAAGGCGACCCAGATCCAGAACGGCATCAGCGGCGTTTCCAGCGTCGCGATCAGGGAAGCCTGCCCTGATGGCAGCAAGCGCGAGCCGAGCATGTAGAAGGTCAGGCCGAGCGCGACCTGGAGGCAGCCGAACATCGCGAGGATCGCAAGGCCATTGCCGCCGACATGGGCGATGTCGTGGGCGAAGGGAAGGCTGACGAGGCTTCCCATGAAGTTCGACAGCGCGGCCGCGGCCACCATCGACGTCTCGCGATGGCGCCGGACCACGACGGTCATGGCGGAGATGGCAAGCACCATCAGGCAGCTCAGCGCGACGCCGCCGAGATCGGCGCCGGCTTGCACACCGCCGACCGTGATGACGACGCCGGCAAAGGCAATCAGGCTCGCGGTCAGCGTACGCCACGTCGCGGCTTCGCCGAGCCACAGCCATGCCAGCGCGGCCGCGATGAAGGGCTGGGTGGCAATCAGCACGGCGACGTTCATGACCTTGGTCATCTGAAGCGCGGGAATGAACGAGACCATGCCGACCGCGGACAAGGACGCGACGAGCAGGCCGCCCTTCCCCGGCACGACCAATTGCCACAGCGCAGCGCGACCCTGCATCACGACGAGAAAGACCGTGATCAGGCTGCCCGCGAACAGGCCTCGCCAGAACAGGATGGTCCAGGGGTCGAACGGCAAGAGGCGCGTGAAGAACGGCGCCGTGCTCCAGGCAACTGCGGCAGCGATGACGAGGGCAATGCCGAGACCGCGATCCGAACGAGGCTGCCCCATGTTGATGCGTCCAGCTAGGTCGGCTTCTTCGGCCGCGACACCAGCTCGATCATCTTGCCTTCATCGTCGTCGGGCATTGCGGCCTTCGCCTGCGCGTAGGACTCGACCGCAGCGCGCGAGACCAGCGGCTTGTCGGCGAGCAGGCTTTCGGCGAGCCTCACCGCGTAGGCGGCATCCTTGTGCCGCAGCGCCGCCGTAAACGTCGCGCCGCTGAAATCGCGGGCGACCATGCGCCTGGAGTGACGCTGCACCTGCGGGCTTGCCGCGACACCGGCCTGGATCGATTCCAGCACCAGGTTCATGTCGAGCCCGGCCTGTTCGGCGATGGCGAGGCCTTCGGCAAGGCCCGCGATCTGGATCGCACCCAAGAGATTGTTGATGAGCTTGTAGACGGTGCCGGAGCCGACCGCGCCGAAATGGCGGATGGTCGAGCCGATCGGTTCGAGGAACGGCCGCGCACGTTCGAGATCAGCTGCGTCAGCGCCGGCGAGCAGCGTCAGCTTTCCGGCCGCTGCCGCATCCGGCAATCCCGTCACGGGGCAGTCGATGTAGATCAGCCCGCGCGCGTTCAGTTCGCGGCCCATCTCGCGGGCGTGGTCATAGGAGACGGTGGAGCACTCGATCGCAATGGTGCCGGCCTTTGCCGTCTTGGCCGCGCCCTCAGGCCCGAGCCAGACCACGCGCGAGGCTTCGTCATCAGCGACCATGGTCACGACCGCATCGGCATCGATCGCGGCATCCTCAGGCGAGGTCGCCCAATGCGCACCGCGCGCGATCAGGTCGTCCGCTTTTGCCTTGCTGCGATTCCAAAGCGTCACCGTGAAGCCGGCATCGAGATAGCGGCCGGCCATGCCGTGGCCCATCCGCCCCAACCCGATGAAGGCGACGCGGGACATCAGTCGACGTCCTCGATGTCGGCGCCGGTGGTGCCGAAGGCGCGCTGCGCCAGGGTTGCGGCCATGAAGTCGTCGAGCTCACCGTTCAGCACGCCCGACGTGTCAGACGTCTGCACGCCGGTGCGCAAATCCTTCACCATCTGGTAGGGCTGCAGCACGTAGGAGCGGATCTGGTGACCCCAGCCGATATCGGTCTTGGCGGCCTGGTCGGCGGCAGCCTTCTCCTCGCGCTTCTTCAGCTCGATCTCGTAAAGCCGCGCGCGCAGCATGTCCCAGGCCTGCGCCCGGTTCTTGTGCTGGGAGCGGCCGGCCTGGCAGACCACGGCAACGCCGGTCGGAATATGCGTCAGGCGCACCGCGGATTCGGTCTTGTTGACGTGCTGGCCACCGGCGCCGCCCGAGCGCATGGTGTCGACGCGGACGTCGGCTTCCTTGATGTCGATCTTGATGCTGTCGTCGATGACGGGGAATACCTGCACGCTCGAAAACGAGGTGTGCCGCCGCGCGTTGGAATCGAACGGCGAGATGCGCACCAGCCGGTGCACCCCCGCCTCCGTCTTCAGCCAGCCATAGGCATTGTGGCCGGAGACCTGGATCGTCGCGGACTTGATGCCGGCCTCTTCGCCCTCGGACTCTTCGAGGAATTCGACCTTGAAGCCGTGCGTCTCGGCCCAGCGCGTGTACATGCGCAGCAGCATCTGCGCCCAGTCCTGGCTTTCGGTGCCGCCGGCACCGGCATGGACTTCGAGATAGGAATCGAAACGATCCGCCTCGCCTGACAGCAGCGCCTCGAGCTCGCGCCGGGCGACTTCCTTCTTCAGGTTCTTCAGCGCGGTTTCGGCCTCAGTGACGACGCCGGCATCGCCCTCGGCCTCGCCGAGCTCGATCATGCCGATGTCGTCTTCGAGCTCCTGCTCGACCTTGCCGATGCCCGAGAGCGAATCCTCAAGCGAGGTGCGCTCCTGCATCAGCTTCTGGGCTTTCTGGGGATCGTTCCAGAGGTTGGGATCTTCTGCGAGCTTGTTCAGCTCAGCGAGGCGCGCCGTCGATTTCTCGACGTCAAAGATGCCTCCTCAGCAGCCCGACTGACTGCTTGATCTCTTCTACCAACCGTTCGATTTCGGCGCGCATGTTGTTCTCTGATCTCGCGGAATCCCGCGTGCAATTCAGATCGGGATGTAGCGGCGGCGGCTGCAAAGCGCAACCGCCGGAACCGCGATCGTCTGTCTTATCCGCTAGTACAGCCCGCCGGTGCCCGGCCGCATGAAGAAGCCGGAATCCGGCTGCTGCTGCTGCGACGCCGGCACGCCGCCGCGCCCGTCGGCATCGGCGACGCCGATGACCGAGTAGTTGTCAGGCGGCGCCGTGCCCGGCTTGAAGGCTTCGAGGATGGTTCCACCGGTCTCGCCGGGACCGGCGCGCATGCCGGTCTTGGAGACGACGCGCACGAGCTTGATGCCGGCCGGCACCTTGAACGGAACCGCGGGCTTGTCGGCGAGCGCAAGCTTGAGGAAGTCGCGCGCGATGGGCGCGGCCAGATGGCCGCCGGTCGCGGCGTTGCCCCTACCGAGCGCGCGCGGCTTGTCGTAGCCCATATAGATCGCGACGGCGACGTCGGGCGAGAAGCCGACGAACCAGGCGTCCTTGGCCTCGTTGGTGGTGCCGGTCTTGCCGGCGATCGGCTTGCCGACCTCCTTGACCACGGTTGCGGTACCGGCCTGGACCACGCCTTCCATCAGCTCGGTGATCTGATAGGCGGTCATGGAATCCAGCACCTGCTCGCGGCGGTCGATCAGCTGCGGCTCGGCCTGGTTCTTCCAGCCGCCCGGCGCGTCGCAGCCGCGGCATTCGCGCTGGTCGTGCTTGAAGATGGTGCGGCCGTAACGGTCCTGGATACGGTCGATCAAGGTCGGCTTCACCCGGCGACCGCCATTGGCGAGCATCGAATAGGCCGTGACCATGCGCATCGCCGTGGTCTCGCCGGCGCCGAGCGCGTAGGAGAGATAGTTCGGCAATTCGTCATAGACGCCGAAGCGGCGCGCATATTCGCCGATCAGGGGCATGCCGATGTCCTGCGCAAGGCGCACCGTCACGGTGTTGAGCGACTGCCGCAAAGCGTTGCGCAGCGTGACGGGTCCCTGGAATTTGCCGGACGAGAAGTTTTCGGGCCGCCACACGCCGGCGCCCTGGCCCTGGTCGATTTCGATGGGCGCGTCGAGCACCACGGTCGAGGGCGTATAACCGTTGTCGAGCGCGGCCGAATAGACGATCGGCTTGAACGACGAGCCCGGCTGCCGGTAGGCCTGCGTGGCGCGGTTGAACTGGCTCTGGTCGAACGAGAAGCCGCCGACCATCGCGAGCACGCGGCCGGTCCAGGGATCCATCGCCACCATCGCGCCGGACACTTCGGGGATCTGGCGCAGGCGGTACTGGCCTTCGACCGGCTGTCCCTCCTTGGTGTAGAGCGGATCGGCATAGATCACGTCGCCGGGCTGCAACACCTGCGCCACCGACGTAGGGGTCTTGCCCTTGGCGTTGCCTTGGGCCGCCCTCGCCCAGCGCACGCCGTCGACCGTGACGATGCCGGTCTCGCGTTGCTTGCTGATGGCGCCGCCGAGCTCGCGGTTCGGCTGGAAGCCGATGCGCGCCGACTGGTCGCTGGTCTCCAGCACCACCGCCATGCGCCATGGCGAGATGTCGGACAGCGACTTGATCTCGGCGAGCTTCACGCCCCAATCGCCCGAAATATCGAGCTTGCTCATGGCGCCGCGATAGCCCTGCTGCTCGTCATAGTTCACGAGGCCGGCGACCATGGCCTTGCGCGCCATGACCTGGATCTTCGGATCGAGCGTGGTGCGGACGGACAGACCGCCTTCGTAGAGCTTCTTCTCGCCGTAGCGCTCGAAGATGTCGCGGCGGACTTCCTCGGCGAAATATTCACCGGCGAAGGTGTGAGCGCCGTTGGAACGGTTGGTGACGGCCAGCGGCTCCTTGCGAGCCTTGTCGGCGTCGGCCTGCTTGATCCAGCCGTTCTCCAGCAGACGGTCGATCACGTAGTTGCGACGCTCGATGGCGCGATCGCGGTTGCGCACCGGATGCAGCGTCGCGGGCATCTTCGGCAGCGCGGCGAGATAGGACGCTTCAGCGACCGTCAGCTCGTTCACCGACTTGTCGAAATACACCAGCGAAGCGGCCGCGATGCCGTAGGCGCCAAGGCCGAGATAGATCTCGTTCAGGTACAGCTCGAGGATCTTGTCCTTCGAATAGGTCTTCTCGATGCGCATCGCCAGCAAGGCTTCCTTGATCTTGCGGGCGAAGGAGACCTCGTTGGTCAGAAGGAAGTTCTTGGCGACCTGCTGGGTGATCGTGGAGGCGCCCTGCGGACGCCGGTTCGAGCCGTAGTTCTGGATGAAGAGCACGCCGGCGCGCGCCATGCCGGTGTAGTCGATGCCGCCATGCTCGTAGAAATTCTTGTCCTCGGCCGCGAGGAAGGCGTTGATCACGAGCTTCGGCACCGCCTGGATCGGCAGGTATAGCCGGCGCTCCTTGGCGTATTCGCCGAGCAGCGAGCCGTCGACCGCGTGCACGCGGGTCATCACCGGCGGCTCGTAATCCTGAAGCTGAGAGTAGTCCGGCAAGTCCTTGGAGAAATGCCAGATCAGGCCTGCCACGGCCCCGACACCGACAAGGAACACCACCGTTCCCGCGGCGAACAGGAAGCCCATGAACCGCACCAGCAAGCGCATTATATGTTTATCCGTTCAAACTCTGGATCAGCTCAAGGCACCCAAAACAGGCGCCAACTCCACGTCGCGAATTTACCGGCCTACTCAATTACATCAGTGCCGGACCCAAGACGCTTGCCGAACGGGATTCTCGCCGATTCCGGAACCCCCTGCGGCATTTTTATAAAGCGCCCGCTGTGGCCAAACTAGGGCTTTTGCAACGGGACGGAAAATCCCTCTCAATTCGACGCCTCCCGGTCGTCAATTCGACGATCCCCCGGTCGTCAATTTGACGATCCGGCCGTCGCCATCCGCTTGGTCAGGAACCCGTCGATCGCCTGCGCCATCGAGCCCACGGCCTTGGACCGCCACCCCTCCGAGACCAGATGCTCGAGGTCGCCCTTGTTGGAGACATAGCCGATCTCGACCAGCACCGACGGCACGTCTGGCGCCTTGAGGACCCGGAAGCCGGCCGACTTCAGGGGATGCTTGTGCATCCGCACCGACGACTTCATTTCGCCCATCAACAGGCGGGCAAAACGGCTTGAAAAGGTACGAGTTTCTCGCTGGGTGAGGTCGATCAGGATGTCCGCGACGTCGGTCGGCTCTTCCGCGAGGTTGAAACCGGCGATCGCGTCCGCACGGTTTTCCGCATCCGCCAGCCGCTGCGCCTCGGCGTCGGAGGCCTTGTCGGACAGCGTGTAGATGGTCGCGCCCTGCGCATCGCCCTCGGCCTTCGGAAGGGCGTCTGCGTGGATGGAGACGAACAAGGCGGCCTTGAGCCCGCGGGCGACTTTGACCCGGTCGTTGAGCGGAATGAAGGTGTCGTCGTCCCGTGTCATCACCACGCGGAATTTGCCGGTCTTGTCCAGCCGGTCGCGCAGCGCCAGGCCGAAGGCCAGCACCAGGTTCTTCTCGCTCTCGCCGCCCGACTGCGTGCCGTTGTCGATGCCGCCATGGCCGGGATCGATCACGACGATCGGGCGGCCGTCGACCTTTTGCTGCCCGGCTTCCGGAGCTGCGGCGGCCGGAACCGTTGCCGGCGGCGCGTCGGCGATTGCGGGCCGCAGTTCGGGGCGCTTCTCGGGGAGGAGCGACTGCACGAAGGCGGTCCGGTCGACCTCCTCCAGCTCAAGCACGAGCCGGGCCGGCTGGCCATTGGCGGCCTCCAGCACGTAGGACTTGGCGATCTTGACCGGGCCTGTCAGGTCGAACACGATTCGCGAGCCGCCGGGCATGACCAGCCCGTAGCGGAAGGCCTTGACCAGTCCCCGCCCCTCGACCCCGGTGCCCGCAGGCAGTTGAAAATTGACTTGGGGCACATCGACCACCACCCGGTACGGGTCGGCGAGCGTCACGGCGCGGAAGGTGACGGCTTGATCGATGTCGAGGATGAAGCGGGTCTGCTTGCCATCGCCGGCCAGCCGGGCGGCGGACGCGGTTGGAAAATTCGCTACCGCAACAGAGGGTTGCGGCTGGCTTTCCGCCGCGCTCAGGCGCCAGGAATCAGCGCATACCAATGCTGCGGCGCACAGAAGCGCGCATCCCAGCAAAACCCTTTGATTTGTGCGGCTCGTCACCGATTCAGTGCCTCCGAGCGGCCCTTCTAACGCAATAGAACCACAGGGTTAATCGTCGCTTAATGACAGATATACGAAACTCCCCGACTGTGACCGCCGTGCGACGCTCCCTTGCACGGTTGGTCCATTCCACGTATGTACGGAGTGCTGACGGCCGATATTTCCGGTTGTGTCGCGTTCAGCCTCCCGGTGCAGCGCCGGAACTCTCAAGGTTTGGGAATTCCAGCGTTTTTCCGTTCCCCTCAAAGACCAGCGCGGTGCGCGGCAGCGAGGTGGAGCGGGTCAAGCGCCGGTGGCGGACGGTCCCTGGTTACCACCGCGTTTCCGGGACGGTTTTGACAGCGACGTGACTCGTTACCCGGTCCCTTAATCCCAAGGGAGCGGTTCGTAATCCCCAAGGCGAGCGCGCTCGCGCCATGCCTGGCCAGCAGCAACTGATTGAGGGGCGGCCCCGCCGCCCAATGTTTCATACGGGCCGACGCTTGATGCGCCAGACTGTGCCGACGAATTCTGAAGGACCGTTCGCGACGCTGCGGAGTGACAATCCCGCGCGCCGCTTCGGCCCTCCAGCTTCCGTTTCGGCAAGGCGCGAGAGACGGCGTTTCGGCCTTCCCCTCACCCCCGAATCAGGTGGACCGTCGCGGCACCCGGCAGCGCTAATCGCGCCCACGGTGAATCGCGCCCGCCGCCGCCAAGAGTTAAGACATGCCCAACAAGATGTTGATCGATGCCACCCACCCGGAGGAGACCCGGGTCGTCGTGGTCCGCGGCAATCGCGTCGAAGAGTTTGATTTCGAGACCGCACAACGCAAGCAACTGCGCGGGAATATCTACCTCGCCAAGGTCACCCGGGTGGAGCCTTCGCTCCAGGCCGCCTTTGTCGAATATGGCGGCAACCGCCACGGCTTCCTCGCCTTCAGCGAAATCCATCCCGATTACTACCAGATCCCGGTCGCCGACCGGCAGGCACTGATCGAGGCCGAGGAACAGGCCCATCGCGAGGCCGAGGAAGAGAGCGAGAACCGCTCCCACGGCCGCCGCCGCTCGCGCCACCGCAACTCCCGCCGCCGCAGTCAAGGCGAACGCGTCCGCAGCGACATCGTCGAGGGCCTCGAGGCCGGCGCCGATCCAGCGGCCCAGCCGGTCGAGAGCGACGCCCTGCACATCGAGGGTGCGTCGCACGAGGGCGAGCACCTGCACGCCGAGACGGAGCATCACGGCGAGCACGACGGCCACGAGCATCAAGACCACGAACATGGCGATCATGATCACCACGATCATGACCACGAAGGCCATGATCATCTCGATCATGGGCACGACGACCATCATCACGATCATGACCACGGCCACGACGGCCAGCACGATCATCACGACCATGATCATGCCGACGAAACGCCCGCGCCTGTCGCAGCCTTCGGCGCCGAGCCCGTGGTCGCGACCGAGACCGCTTCCGAACCGCAGGAGGCTATCGCCTCCGAAGCCCATGCCGAGGCTCTCGCCGAAGCCGTGACCGCCTCCGCCGAACCGGCCGACGCCGTCTACGCTGCCGGCGAAAGCACTGATGCTCGCCATCAGGAGTCCGAGGAGGAAGACGACGAGGACGAGGACGGCGAGGAAGCCGAAGAGGAACACGTCGAATCCGTCGGCGGCGACGACGTGATGGAGGAGGTGCCGGAGCGCACCTTCCGCCCGCGCCGCCAGTACAAGATCCAGGAAGTCATCAAGCGCCGCCAGGTGATGCTGGTACAGGTCGTCAAGGAAGAGCGCGGCAATAAGGGCGCAGCGCTGACCACCTACCTCTCGCTCGCCGGCCGCTATGCCGTGTTGATGCCGAACACCGCGCGCGGCGGCGGCATCAGCCGCAAGATCACCAGCGCCCAGGATCGTTCCCGCCTGAAGGAAGTTGTGCAGGATCTCGACGTGCCCGAGGGCATGGGCATCATCCTGCGCACCGCCGGCGCCGCCCGTACCAAGCCCGAGATCAAGCGCGACTTCGAATATTTGATCCGGATGTGGGAGACGGTGCGCGACCTGACGCTGAAGTCGCAGGCCCCGACCCTGGTCTACGAGGAAGGCTCGCTGATCAAGCGCTCGCTGCGCGACCTCTACAACAAGGAGATCGACGAGATCTCGGTTGCCGGTGAGTCCGGCTACCGAGAAGCGCGCGACTTCATGAAGATGCTGATGCCCGCCAATGTCAGCGCGGTGAAGCAATATCGGGACGGCCAGCCGCTGTTCTCGCGCATGGGCGTCGAAAGCCAGCTGGATGCGATGTTCTCTCCGACCGTGCAGTTGCGCTCCGGCGGCTACATCGTGATCAACCAGACCGAGGCGCTGGTCTCGATCGACGTCAACTCCGGACGATCGACCCGCGAGCACCATATCGAGGACACTGCGCTCAAGACCAATCTGGAAGCGGCCGAAGAGGTCGCCCGCCAGCTCCGCCTGCGCGACCTCGCCGGCCTGATCGTCATCGACTTCATCGACATGGACGAGAAGCGCAACAACCGCGCGGTCGAGCGCAAGCTGTCCGATTGCCTGCGGCAGGACCGCGCCCGCATCCAGGTCGGCCGCATCTCGCATTTCGGCCTGCTCGAGATGTCGCGCCAGCGCATCCGCGCCAGCGTGCTGGAATCCTCGACCGATCCCTGCCCGCATTGCGGCGGCACCGGCCATGTCCGCTCGGTCTCCTCGGTTGCGCTCCAGCTGCTGCGCGGCCTCGAAGAGATCCTGATGAAGGGCGCGACCCACAATCTCGTGGTCCGCACCCGCACCGACGTCGCGCTCTATGTGCTGAACCACAAGCGCGGCCATCTGCGCGACCTCGAGAACGGCTTCAAGGTCACGCTGGCCGTCATCGCCGACCCCAGCGTCAGCGGACCGCAGGCCTATCTCATCGACCGCGGCGAGCAGGTGCATACGCTGGAAGCAGCGAAGGCGCTGCTGGCGGCACAGGCCGCCGCAAGCCCGCCGCCCGTAGCCGAAGAAGTCTATGACGACGAGGAATTCGATCCGGAGCTGGAATCCGAGGTCGAGACCGAAGAAACCGAAGGCCTCGCCGAGGAGCAGGCTGGCGGCGAAGCGGCTTCCGACCAGGATGGCCAGCGCCGCAAGCGCCGCCGGCGTCGGCGCGGCCGCGGTGCCCCGCGCGACGGCGAGTTGCGCGAGGATGGCGCTCCGGCGTCTTCCGAAGCGGCCGTGGCGGCCAGCGAAGGTGAAGAGGATTCCGAGTCCGAACAGGACGGCGAGGAAGGTGAGGACCAGGCGGCCCGCAGCGAGCAGCAGGGCAACGGCGATCGCCGTCGCCGACGTGGTCGTCGCGGTGGACGCCGCCGTCGCGGTGGCAACGAGGAAGGTCTCGCCGGCTCCATCGGCGACGAGCTCGCAGCCAATGCGCCGTCGGAAGCGACCGATGCCGTCGCCGATTTCGACAGCTTTGGCGGCGAGGCTGCGCCCTCGATCGCGCAGGCCGAACACACCACCGCCGAGCCTCAGGTCAGCGAGCCCGAGCCGCGCGCCGAGGTGCAGATTGAGGCGCCGGCCCAGCCTGAGCCCGCTCCTGCCGCCGCGGACGACGAGCCCGCCGACGACAAGGCAGCGCGTCGCCGCTCCACGGTCCGGGAAAAGGTGAGCTTCCTGTCGAGCAGCGCGAGCGAGCCGGCAACACCGGTTGCGGCAGCGCCAGAGCCGGTTGCCCCGCCCGCACCAGCCGCTGAACCCACGCCGGAGGCGGCAACCGAAACCCCGGCCGCCCCGCGTCGCGCCGGCTGGTGGTCTCGCCGGTTCGGCGGCGGCGAGTAGAGCGAACAAAGCAGTTGAAACCGCCCGGCCAAACCGGGCGGTTTTGATTTAGCGAGGTCAGTTTCGATGCAAAGCGCAATTGTTCTCGGCGGCGGCATGATCGGCGTGAGCGCGGCGCTGCACCTCCGGCAGCGCGGCTGGTCGGTCACGCTCGTCGACCGCAGGGAGCCGGGCCGCGAGACCAGCTACGGCAATGCCGGGATGATCCAGGCCGAAGCCGTGCGTCCCTATCCGATGCCGCGCGACCTCGCTTCGCTCCTGAAGATCGCGACCGGCCGCACCAATGACGTGCGCTACAGCCTGTCGTCGCTTCATCTCCATATCGAGCCCCTGCTCCGCTACTGGTGGCATTCGGCGCCGAAGCGGCATCGCGAGGCGATCGACGCCTGGGCGCGGCTGATCGCCTACGCGACGGCGGAGCACGACATCCTCATTCGCGAAGCCCATGCCGACAATCTGATCCGCCGCGCGGGCTACCGGCATCTGCATCGCGACGCAGCCTCCTTCGATCTCGCCGTCAAGGCGGCGGAACAAGACCAGCGCGAATTCGGCGTGAGGTTTCGCGCGCTCTCGGGGGCCGAGCTCGCCAAGGCCGAACCGATTCTGCGCGACGACCTGCCCGGTGCGATCCATTGGCTCGACACCTGGACCGTGTCCGATCCCGGCGCACTGGTCACGGCCTATGCCGAGCTGTTCGAACGCCTCGGCGGCACCATCGTGCTCGGCGATGCCCAGACCTTGCGGCAGACCGCGACCGGCTGGTCGGTCGACACGGACCAGGGAACCATCGACGCTGCGGCCGCCGTCGTGACGCTCGGGCCCTGGTCGCCCAATCTCCTGCACAAATTCGGCTATCGCATTCCGCTCGTACGCAAGCGCGGCTACCACATGCATTACAGCGGCGGCGCCTCACTCGATCTGCCGCTGGTCGACAAGGCCGGCGGCTATGCCATGGGTCCGATGGCGAAGGGCATCCGCATCACCACAGGCGCGGAATTGACCGGCATGGACGCGCTCGCCACGCCGGTGCAGCTCGCGAGTGCCGAAGCTTCGGCGCGAGAGCTGATCGACCTCGGCAGGCGCGTCGAGCCCGACCCGTGGTTCGGCACCCGCCCCTGCACGCCCGACATGCTGCCGGTGCTCGGGCAAGCCCCGCGTCATCCCGGCCTCTGGATGAATTTCGGCCACGGCCACCAGGGCTTTACGCTCGGGCCCGCGACCGGTCGCCTGCTCGCCGAGATGATGAGCGGCGAGACGCCGGCGATCGATCCGACGCCATACCGGCCTGAGCGCTTCTAGCTGTCGGCGTCCGCGGCGCGCACCGCGAGCGCGACTGAGATGCGCGAGCCGGCAAATTCCGTCAGTCGGCGCGCTCGGCCAGCAGCTTCCTGATGCGGTCGGCATCTTCGGGCGTCGCCGGATTGTAGACGATCATGCTGAGATCGGAGCGGCCCTCGACATTGAAGCTCGAATATTCGAACGACATCGTGCCGTGAACGGGATGCCGCAGCCGCTTGGTTCCGTCGCCATGATGGCGCACGTCATTGTCGCGCCAGAGCGCCGCGAATTCCGGACTTGTCCGACAGAGCTCGTCGACGAAATCGGCGACATGCGAGACGGCACCTGCTCGCGCCGCGTCTGCCCTGAATGCGGCCACCACGAAGCGTGCCACACTGTCCCAGTCATATTGCGCGGCGCGCACGCGCGGATCGCAGAAGATGAAGCGCAGGATGTTGCGCTGTCTCGGAGGGATCGCGCCGTAGTCGGTCAGCACGACGCTTGCGGCGCGATTCCAGGCGACGACGTCCCAGGTCGCGGTGCGTACCAACGCCGGGCTCAATGAGAGCGCATCAAGCACGCGTTGCAGCCGCGGCGAGACGCCTTCGCTCGCCTGGTAGCGCACCTCAGGCGGGCGGCCGAGGCCGATCAGGAACAGGTGCTCGCGCTCGACATCGGTCAGCATCAACGCGCGCGCGATCCGGTCGAGCACGTCGGCCGATGGCGCCCCGCCGCGGCCCTGCTCCAGCCAGGTGTACCAGGTCGAGCTGATATTGGCGCGCTGGGCCACTTCCTCCCGGCGCAGACCCGGCGTGCGCCTGCGGCTGCCGGAGAAGCCGAACGCGGCTGCATCGAGCCGGGTGCGACGGTCCTTCAGATAGGCCCCAAGCAAGTTCTCGGCGGCAGCGCTCTCGCTCATCCTGTTAGCTATTATACCCTGATAATGTCACTACTTTACCCGGATAACTGTAGCGCAGATGGTTCTCTCCACCAACACCAGGAGATTTCGCATGCGTGTTTTCGTTACCGGTGCCACCGGCTTCGTCGGTTCCGCCGTCGTTCGAGACCTGATGGCCGCCGGCCATAGCGTAAACGGCCTCGCCCGCTCCGATGCCGGCGCCGCAGCGCTCACCGCGATGGGCGCCGAGGTCCATCGTGGGTCGCTGGAGGATCATGCCTCCTTACGCGGCGGCGCCGCCGCTTCGGACGGTGTGCTGCATCTCGGCTTCAACCACGACTTCTCGAAATTCGCCGACAATTGCGAGCTCGACCGCCGCGCGATCCTCGCGCTCGGTGAGGAGCTCAAAGGCTCCGACCGCCCTCTCATCGTCACATCCGGTGTAGCGCTGCTGGCGCCCGGACGGCTCGCGACCGAAGACGATGCGGCGGCCCGCCACTTTCCGCGCGTCTCGGAAGCCACTGCCGAAGACCTCGCGGAGCGCGGCGTCCGCACCGGCATCGTGCGGCTGCCGCCCACGACCCACGGTGAGGGCGACCACGGCTTCGTGCCGCGCCTGATCGCGCTCGCCCGGGAGAAAGGCGCCGCGGCCTATATCGGCGAAGGCCAAAACCGCTGGCCGGCCGCGCACCGCCTCGACGCCGCGCGCGTCTATCGTCTCGCGCTGGAGCAAGGCGCGACCGCGCGGCGCTATCATGCGATCGCCGAGGAAGGCGTGCCGTTCAAGGCGATCGCAGAGGTGATCGGCCGACGGCTCGGCGTCCCCGTCGTGTCCAAATCGCCTGAGGAAGCGGCCGCGCATTTCGGCTGGTTCGCACAGTTCGCCGGCATCGACGTTCCGACCTCAAGCGCCAAGACGCGCGCTTCGCTCAGCTGGGCGCCGAAAGAAAAAGGGCTGATCGACGATCTCGACCAGCCCCATTATTTCGAGGTCTGACGGCGCCGCCCGCGCCGTCAGATTCCGCTTGCAGATCAGTCCGTCGTGACGGCCGTTTCCATGTCGGTCGGATCGATCTGTCTGGCGAGGTTGGCGTTGAGCTTGTCGCGGTCGAGCTCACCCTCCCACCAGGCGACGATCACGCAGGCCACGCCGTTGCCACAGAGGTTGGTCAGCGCGCGGCACTCGCTCATGAACTTGTCGATGCCGAGCACGATCGCCATGCCCGGCACGAGGCGCGGATCGACCACGGCGAGCGTCGCGGCCAGCGTGATGAAGCCCGCGCCGGTGATGCCGGAGGCACCCTTCGAGGTCAGCATCGCCACCACCAGGATGGTGAGCTGCTGGCCGAAGGTGAGATCGAAGCCAAGCGCCTGCGCGATGAATAGCGTCGCCAGCGTCATGTAGATGTTGGTGCCGTCGAGATTGAACGAATAGCCCGTGGGCACCACGAGGCCGACCACCGACTTCGAGCAGCCGAGGCGCTCGAGTTTCTCCATCAAGGAAGGCAGCGCGCTTTCCGAGGACGAGGTGCCGAGCACGATCAGCAGCTCGTCCTTGATGTAGGCGAGGAACTTGAAGATGGAGAAGCCGGCGAGGCGCGCGATGGTTCCGAGCACGACGAATACGAACAGCGCCGCGGTGACGTAGAACGTCGCGATCAGGCCGACCAGGTTGAGGATCGCCCCGGTGCCGAACTTGCCGATGGTGTAGGCCATTGCGCCGAAGGCGCCGATCGGCGCCGCGCGCATCACGATGGAGATGACTCCGAACACCGCATGCGCGGCGTCATCGATGAAGCTGCGGATGGTATGGCCGCGCTCGCCGAGGCCCATGATGGCGAAGCCGAACAGCACCGAGAACAGCAACACCTGCAGGATCTCGCCTTGCGCGAAGGCGCCGACCACGGTGTCGGGGATGATGTGCAGGATGAAGTCGACCGACCTCTGGCCCTCGGCCTGCTTGGCGTAGTTGGCGACGGCCTGCGCGTTGGCGGCGGCGCTGCCGAAGCCCGCACCCGGCTTCACCAGGTTGCCGATGATGAGTCCGATCACCAGCGCGAAGGTCGAGACGACCTCGAAATAGACCAGCGCCTTGACGCCGATGCGGCCGACCTTCTTGGCGTCCTGGATATGCGCGATGCCGGAGACCACGGTGCAGAAGATGATCGGCGCAATCACCATCTTGATCAGCTTGATGAAGCCGTCGCCCATCGCCTTGATCCACTCGTTGGTGGCGAGCGACGGCCACAGCCAGCCGACCAAGGCGCCGAGCACGATGGCGATCAGCACCTGGACGTAGAGAACCTTGTACCAAGGCTTGGCGGCGGCCGGCGCGACCGGCGCCCCCGCCATCGTTGTCGTCGTCATTGTTTCACTCCCCCTCAAACTCAGAGCCAGCCAAGATCAACTTGGCCGGCTCTGTCAATCGGAACTGCTCGGAATGGTGCGCTTTACCCGCGTCGATCGACGATCCGGCGGGCCGCCGGCATCAGCGCGGCGCCCAGCGCGTTCTTGACCACCGATGCCGCAATGAACGGCGCGACGCCGATCGCCCAAGCCTTGGTTGCGCCAAGGCCGATGACGTAGGCCAGCCAGCCGAAGCCGGCGATGAAGATGACGACATGGGCGAGCGCCATTGCTCCAAACAGGAACACGACGTTGCGATCCCAGCCGCGCTCGGCCAGCCAGCCGGTGATGAAGGCAGCCAGCACGAAGCCATACAGGTAGCCGGCAGTCGGGCCGACCAGCGGTGCAATTCCACCGACCGGGCCGGCGAACACCGGCAGCCCCATCGCGCCTTCGGCGAGGTAGGCGATCATGGTTGCGCTGCCAAGGCGCCAGCCATAGGCGGCGCCGATCATCAGCACGACCAGCGTCTGCAGGGTCATGGGCACGTAAGGCAGTGGCAGATTCACCTTGGCTGATAGCGCCATCAAGGCGGTGCCGAGCGCAATCAGCACGACGGCGCGAAGTGCGCCGACGGTTTCACCCGGACGGGTCGGCCACATCAATGCGGCGAGAGGAGAATGCGGCGTGGCGACGGACGGGAGGGAACGGTCAGACAAAGTTGAACTCCGCAGGGCTGGTGTCGAAACGGCTGTCGAAAACTCGCGGCTATTTAAGCCAGTGAGCGATCCGGTCAACTGCCTCCCGCATCTCCGCTGCCGAACGCGCATAGGAAAGCCGTATGAACGAACGACCATGGATGGGATCGAAATCGAGACCCGGCGTGGCCGCAACGTGCGCCTGCTCCAGCATCTGCTTGGCGAACTCGAAACTGTCCGAGGTGAAGTCCGAGACGTCGGCGTAGAGATAGAAGGCGCCGTCGGCAGGCAGGAACTTGCTGAGGCCCGCCTTGGGCAATCCCTCGATCAGGATGCGCCGGTTTTCCTGATAGCCGTGCTTGATCTCCTCCATCTCGGCCGCGCCGTCGAAGGCGGCCTCGGCCGCGATCTGCGACAGCGAAGGCACCGAGATCGACAGGTTCTGCTGCAGCCGCTCGATCGGCCGCACCAGGATCTCGGGCACGACCATCCAGCCGACGCGCCAGCCCGTCATGCAAAAATATTTCGAGAACGAGTTGATCACGAGTGCGTGCTCCGACAGCGCCGCCGCCGTCGCCGCCGGAAACGCGTAGTCGAGCCCGTGATAGATCTCGTCGGAGATGAAGCGGATGCCGGCATCTTCCGCCGCAGCGATCAGGCCGGCAAGCGCCTCGCGGGACATCATCGTCCCGGTCGGATTGGCCGGGCTGCCGACCAGCACGCCCTTGAGCGGCGCCTTGCGATGGGCCGCCAGCAGCGCCTCGCCGGTCAGCGCGTGGCGCGTGTCATTGGTGGTCTCGATCAGCACCGGCTCGCAACCGAGCGCGGTGAGGATGTGACGGTAGGGCGGATAGCCCGGCACCGTCACGGCGACGCGGTCGCCGGGCGCGAACATCGACAGGAAAGCCAGGATGAAACCGCCGGAGGAGCCTGTCGTCACCACGATCCGCTCGGGGCTGACATCACAGCCATAGGCATCCCGATAGTGGCGCGCGATGCGTTCGCGCAATGAGGGGATGCCGAGCGCGGAGGTGTAATCGATCCGCCCCGCCTCGAGCGCCGCATGAGCGGCCGCGATCGCGGTCTTTGGAGCGCCGGTTGCGGGCTGGCCGACCTCCATGTGGATGACGTGGCCGCCTGCCGCCTCGATTCGGGCCGCGGCGGCCATCACGTCCATCACCATGAACGGGGGAACATCGCTGCGGCGGGAGGGCTCGAGCCACTGCCCCACCCGGTTCCTCAATGTCGCATCGTGCATCGAATTCTGCTATTCGCTGGCGAACCGGTCGGTTCGGTCCCGGAAACGGGGCGCTTGCGCCCCAGACTGGCCGCATTGTACGGCTCATAAGGGCATATCTCGTATCCGGTCCGCCGCCAATCGCCAAAAACCAATCACGAAACTGCTTGATCAAGACCGTTTGACCCAGACCGCCTGATGTTGCTCCAGATCGCATTGCGCAAGAAGGCCTCCTCCCTCACCGCCCTCGTCACCGCCGCGGCGATCGCGCTGTTGCCGATGCCGGCCGCGCATGCGCAGGCCAAGGGGCCGCCGATCCTGCGCGACACCGAAACCGAGCAGCTGCTGCGCGAATACACGCGCCCGATCCTGCGCGTTGCCGGTCTGGAAAAGCAGAACATCCAGATGGTGATCATCAACGAAGGCTCGTTCAACGCGTTCGTCGCGGACGGCCGCCGCATCTTCGTCAATTACGGCGCGATCATGCAGTCGGAGACGCCGAACCAGATCATCGGCGTGCTCGCGCACGAGACCGGACATCTGGCCGGCGGCCATCTGTCCAAGCTGCGCGAACAGCTCGCCAACGCCCAGACCCAGATGATCATCGCCATGCTGCTCGGGGCCGGCGCGATCGCCGTGGGCAGCACCCGCGGCAGCAACAGCGCCGGCAACAACGGGCTCGCCAATGCCGGTGCTGCCGCCATCGCCGGACCGCAGGAGATGATCCGCCGCACGCTGCTGTCCTATCAGCGCCAGCAGGAGGAGAACGCCGACCGCGCCGGCGTGAAATTCCTGACCGCGACCCAGCAGTCGCCGAAGGGCATGTACGAGACCTTCAAGCGCTTCACCAGCGAGAGCCTGTTCGCTGCCCGCGGCACCGATCCCTATCTCCAGTCGCATCCGATGCCCGCCGAGCGCGTCGCGTCGCTTCAGGAATTCGCCAGTTCCAGCCCCTATTGGGACAAGAAGGACGATCCCGCGCTCCAGCTCCGCCACGACATGGCGCGCGCCAAGATTTCCGCGTTCATGGAGCGGCCGGAGACGGTCTACCGCCGCTATCCCCAGACGAACGACAGCATGCCGGCGCGCTATGCCCGCGCCATCAGCACCTATCTGCACGGCGATTTACGCAGCGCCCTGGCCCAGATCGACGCGCTGATCCAGGTCCAGCCGAACAACCCGTATTTCTACGAGGTGCGCGGCCAGGCCCTGCTGGAGGGCGGCAAGCCGGCCGAGGCGATCCCTGCCCTGCGCAAGGCGGTGCAGCTGTCCAACAACGCGCCCCTCATCGAGATGTTACTTGGGCAGGCTCTGGTTGGATCGGATAATAAGGCCTACACCGATGATGCCGTTCGGATTCTCCGGGCCGCGGTGGCACGGGAACCGGAGGCTGCGCTCGGTTATATGCAGCTCGCGATGGCCTATGGCCGGAAGGGCGACTATGCCGAGGCGGATCTGGCGTCGGCGCAGGCCGCTTATCTGCGCGGCGACAACAAGACCGCCCGCGAGCTCGCCACGCGCGCGAAAACCCGTTTCGCCGTCGGCACGCCCGGATGGGTCAAGGCCGACGACATCGTGGCGGCCAAGCCGCCGCGCAACTAACGCGACCAAGACGACGCCTGACACCACGACGTCACGACACCGAGCTTAAGTCCGCCGGGACGTTTTCCGAAACCAGCTTTCGATAAGAGGATTTGCCTATGCCTTCGCTGCGCCTGCTTGCTCCCGCGCTGTTCGCGCTCGCCATCTTCGGCGCGGCCGTTCCCGCGTCGGCCGACAGCTTCTCGGATGCCCAGCGCACCGACATCGAGGCGATCATCAAGAACTATCTCGTCACCCATCCCGAGGTGCTCGAGGAAGCGATGACCGAGCTCACCAAGCGCCAGGCCGCGGCCGAAACGCAGAAGCACGAAGCCAGCATCGCGCAGAACTCCGATGCGATCTTCAACTCGCCGCGCCAGGTCGTGCTCGGCAACAAGGACGGCGACGTCACCTTCGTCGAGTTCTTCGATTACAATTGCGGCTACTGCAAGCGCGCGATGGGCGACATGCTCGACCTCATGAAGGCCGATCCGAAGCTGAAGGTCGTGCTCAAGGAGTTTCCGGTGCTGAGCCAGGGCTCGGTCGAAGCGGCACAGGTCGCGGTCGCCGTGCGCATGCAGGATCCCACCGGCAAGAAGTATCTCGACTTCCACCAGAAGCTGCTCGGCGGCCGTGGCGCCGCCGACAAGGCGCGCGCGCTGCAGGCGGCCAAGGAAGCCGGCCTCGACACCGCGAAGATCGAGAAGGACATCGGCAGCCCCGAGGTGCGCGCCACCATCGAGGAGAATTTCAAGCTCGCCGAAGCGATGGGCATGAACGGCACGCCGAGCTACGTGATCGGCAAGCAGATCGTGATCGGCGCCGTCGGCCTCGAAGGCCTGAAGGAAAAGATCGGCGTTGCCCGTTGCGGCAAGGCGACTTGCTAACAAGGCGACCTGCTGATCCCGCATTTCACAATCTGCGCATGCGACGAGGCCGGCTGAACAGCCGGCCTTTTTCGTTGACCGCAGCTCTGCGCGAATTCTGGCGCGAATCCGGCGCGCGCATTCATCTCGCGTTTAAGAAACAAATACCCCGGAACCGCCGATGTTCCGGAACAACTCAAATCTCCTTTCGTTGGTGGCGCGGGCAATGACGCTAAGAAACACGTGAGGAGAAATTTGATGTCTAACCGCTTTATGATCTCGGTCGCCGCGCTCGCGCTCGTCGCAGGCACCGGGCTGGCGAACGCACAGGGCACCATGAACCGCGATAGCGGTGGCGGGGCCGGTGCGCAGCCGACGCAACATTCGCAACCCGCCGGCGGCGCGGCTGAACGTGGCGCGATGGGCAAGGAAGCCGCTCCCGAAAGGGGCACCGTCGGCCAGGCTGGCGGCGCCATGAAGCCCGGCGGAGCAGCCGAGGAGAAGTCGTCTGGCGCGACGGAGAAATCCGGTGCGATGGAAAAGTCAGGCGGGATGGAAAAATCCGGCACGATGAACAAGAACGCGGCTGACGAGAAGGCCGGCGCGACGAAGGGTGAGCACGCCCAGGGCGCGCATGACAAGTCCGCGCAGGACAAGTCCAAGAGCACGATGGACAAGTCCCAGATGGACAAGTCCAAGAGCACCGAGACTGACACCAAGAGCGGCAACATGAACGCCCAGACCAAGGGCGCGGACAGCAAGGCTGCCGACACCAAGTCTCAGACCACGACCGGCGCCGCGCCTGCGACCGCTGCGGCACCGCCTGCCGAGAAGCGGACCGAGATCTCAACGGCGATCAAGTCGACCAAGATCGAAGAGACCACCAACGTCAACTTCAACATCTCGGTCGGCGCCGCGATCCCGGCGTCCGTTCGCTTCCATCCGCTGCCGCCCCGGATCGTGGAAATCTATCCGGAGTGGCGCGGCTATGACGTGATCTACGTCCGCGGACAGTACATCATCGTCCGTCCGCAGACGCGCGAGATCGTGTACATCATCGAAGGCTAAGCCACCTGGCTGACGGCCCGATAAGCCCTTGCCGAGAGATCGGCAGGGGCTTTTGGCCTATTGGGCGGCCTCCCCTGCCTATCCCGCCCGGCAGCCACGATTAGAACTGGTTAACAAGCAATTTCCGTAACTTCCGCACAGGTTTTTGCACCCCGGATGAGCTGTTTGAAGCCCCCTGGGAGGTCCTTCAAGGCTTCCCCTAAGGCGCTTTGTTACCTATAACCCCCGCCACGCCGAAGCACCTCTTGCGGGATTGGAATGGCCGAACCAGCAACCGACACGATCCTCGTTCTCAACGGGCCGAACCTCAACATGTTGGGGACGCGCGAGCCCGAGAAGTATGGCCATGCGACGCTGGCCGACGTCGAAACACTGTGCCGCGAAGCGGCGGCGGCATACGGCCTCAAGGCCGACTGCCGGCAGTCGAACCGCGAAGGCGAGTTGATCGACTTCGTCCACGAGGCGCACGCCCGCAAGATGAAGGGCATCATCATCAATGCCGGCGGCTATTCGCACACCTCGATCGCGCTGCACGACGCGCTGCTCGCGGTGCAGATTCCGACCGTCGAAGTGCACGTGACCAACATCCACGCCCGCGAGAGCTTCCGTCACCATTCCTACACCGCGCGCGCGGCCTTCGCCTCGCTCTGCGGTTTCGGCATCGAGGGCTACCGCCTCGCGATCCAGGGCCTTGCCGCCAAGCTCGGCATCAAGCCCAAAGCCTGACGCTCCCTCTTCACACAGAACATTCGGATCAGAACATGGCGCGCCAGCCAGACGACAAAGCAGCCGTAAAGTTTTCCAGCGAGGATTCCGCGCTCGTCCGCGAGCTCGCACTTCTGCTCGATGAGACCAGCCTCACCGAGATCGAGATCGAACGGGCCGGCCTTCGCCTGCGCGTCGCCCGCAACATCAGCGTCGCCGCGACCATGCCGATGCAGATGGCGGCCGCTCCCGCCATCCTGCCGGCAGCCGCGGCTGCCGCCGCGCCAGCCGCGGCCGACCTGTCGAAGCATCCGGGCGCGGTGATCTCGCCGATGGTCGGCACCGCCTATTGGGCGCCGGAGCCCGGCGCCAAGCCGTTCATCGAGGTCGGCAGCAAGGTCTCGGTCGGCCAGACGCTGCTGATCATCGAAGCCATGAAGACCATGAACCAGATCCCCTCGCCGCGCGCCGGCACGGTGACGCAGATTCTGGTCGAAGACGGCCAGCCGGTCGAGTACGGCGAGCCGCTCGTCATCATTGAGTAATGGTCGTGGGCGGTCAGCCGCCCTAGCCGCCTCCCGCGCGCCAGTCCCTTAAGGACACCATGTTCGACAAGATCCTCATAGCCAATCGCGGCGAGATCGCCCTTCGCATCCTGCGCGCCTGCAAGGAGCTCGGGATCGCGACCGTCGCCGTGCACTCCACCGCCGACGCCGACGCCATGCATGTGCGCCTGTCGGACGAGAGCGTCTGCATCGGGCCGCCGCCGTCCAAGGACAGCTATCTCAACGTGCCCGCGCTGCTCGCGGCCTGCGAGATCACCGGCGCGGATGCCGTGCATCCCGGCTACGGCTTCCTCTCCGAGAACGCGCGCTTCGCCGAAATCCTTTCGGAGCACAATCTGCATTTCATCGGCCCCAAGGCCGAGCACATCCGCCTGATGGGCGACAAGATCGAGGCCAAGAAGACGGCCAGGAAGCTCGGCATTCCCGTGGTGCCCGGCTCGGACGGCGCGGTCGGCCCCGAGGACGACGCGATGGCGATCGCCAGGAAGATCGGCTTCCCCGTGCTGGTCAAGGCAGCCGCCGGCGGCGGCGGCCGCGGCATGAAGGTCGCGCAGAGCGAGGCCGACCTCCAGGTGGCGCTGTCGACGGCAGCCAACGAGGCCAAGTCCGCCTTCGGTGACGCGTCCGTCTATCTCGAAAAATACCTCCAGAAGCCGCGTCATATCGAAATCCAGATCCTCGGTGACGGCCGCGGCGGCGCGATCCATCTCGGCGAGCGCGATTGCTCGCTGCAGCGCCGCCACCAGAAGGTCTGGGAGGAAGGTCCCTCGCCCGTCCTTGCTGCCGCTGCACGCGCCAAGATCGGCGAAACCTGCGCCAAGGCGATGCGCGAGATGAAATATCTCGGCGTCGGCACCATCGAATTCCTGTTCGAGGACGGCGAGTTCTACTTCATCGAGATGAACACCCGCATCCAGGTCGAGCATCCCGTCACCGAGAGCATCACCGACATCGACCTCGTGCTGGAGCAGATCCGCATCGCTGCCGGCGGCGATCTGCCGGCCAAGCAAAGCGAGATTCAGATCATCGGCCACGCGATCGAGTGCCGTATCAACGCCGAGAACCCGCAGAGCTTCCGTCCCTCGCCGGGCCGCATCACGCAATATCACCAGCCCGGCGGGCTCGGCGTGCGCATCGATTCCGCGGTCTATCAGGGCTACACCATCCCGCCCTATTACGACTCCCTCGTCGGCAAGCTCATCGTCCACGGCAAGACCCGCGCCGAATGCCTGATGCGGCTGCGCCGGGCGCTGGACGAGATGGTGGTCGAGGGTATCGAGACGACGCTGCCGCTGTTCCGCGACCTGGTGCGCCAGGACGACATCATCAACGGCGACTATCACATCCACTGGCTGGAACAGTATCTCGCGGGTAAGGAACCGACCGCGGGGTGACCCCTCTCCTCCCGTGGAACCCTTTGGCCCCCATCGCGTTCTGGACGGGGACAGTTCCGAGGGGGCCTTTTGAGTTCCGTTGACGTGACGAAGCGAGACCGTCGTGACGACTGAAGCGCAACGACGGCGCTCCATGTGGCAGATCCTGCTGTTTTCGGCGGGTCTTTTGGTGTTGACCGTGATCAGCGCCGGCTCCGTCTACTTGGTCAACAAGGCCAGAGACGATAGCAAATGGGTGATCCACACCATCGAGGCGGAGAATCAGATCAACGCCCTGCTGCTGGAAATCCGGCGTGCCGAGAGCGCCGCCCGCGGCTATCTCCTGACCCAAGGGGCGGATTTCAAGGCCGACCATGAGAAAGCCGTGGGAGCGATCATACCTGCCCTCGACAAGCTCACGCGCCTGACCCGCGATAATCCGGACCAACGCGGCAACATCGAGAAGCTGAGCGCGGCCATCGAAATCCGGCTGGGGCAATTCAAGCAGGAGCTGGACTTCATCGCCCAGAATCGGCCGGACCAGGCCATAGCGCAGGTCCGCGAGGCCGCCTCCACCGACACCACGGCCGAGATCAGCAAAGTCGCGGTCTCCATGATCCACGAGGAGGAGCGCCTGTTCCGGCTCCGATCGGTCAATTCCGACCGCAGCCAGACGCTGGCGGCCTCGATGACCGGCATCGGTTCGGGCCTCGTGGTGCTGCTGACCCTGATCTCGATCTGGCTGGTGCGGCGCTCGGTGCGGGCCCGCGACGAGGCCGAGACGCGCCTGCGCGACGCCTACGCCAATCTCGAGACCGTGGTCGACGAACGCACGGCAGACCTGCGCGAGGCCAACAACGAGATTCAGCGCTTTGCCTATATCGTCAGCCACGACCTCCGTTCGCCACTCGTCAACATCATGGGCTTCACCAGCGAACTCGAAGAGCTCAGCGGCGACATTTTCCGCCGTATCGGTGGCCTTACCCATGTCCCGGCCGATGGCCCGCCGCTAGCTGACGGCGAGGTCACGCTCGAAGGCCCCGACAAGCAGCTTTCAACGGATTTTTCCGAAGCGCTCGGCTTCATCAAATCGTCGATCGGCAAGATGGACCGCCTGATCTCGGCGATCCTCCACCTCACCCGCGAGGGCCGGCGCGAATTCGTGCCCGAGAAGATCGACACCCGCGAGTTGATCGAAGCCATCGTGTCGACGCTGGCGCATCAGTCCGCCGAAGCGCAGGCCGAGATCCATGTCGCGCCGCTGCCGGATCTCGTCAGCGACCGCCTTGCGCTGGAGCAGATCTTCTCCAATCTGATCGACAATGCCATCAAATATCTCAAGGCCGGCGCCCCCGGCGAGATCAGAATCCGCGGGCGCACCAAGCTTGGCTACGCTATCTTCGAGATCAGCGATAATGGCCGCGGGATCGATCCGAAAGATCACCAGCGGATTTTCGACCTGTTTCGCCGGGCGGGAACCCAGGACAAGCCTGGTCAGGGCATCGGTCTTGCGCATGTGCGTGCACTTGTTCGCCGCCTCGGCGGTACCATGTCGGTATCATCGGAACTGAATACGGGCAGCACCTTCACCATCACGCTGCCCATCACCTGGAACGCAAGCAACCGGAACGCCGACCAATGACTCAACCCGTCACCATCATCATGATCGAGGACGACGAGGGCCACGCCCGGCTGATCGAGCGCAACATCCGCCGATCCGGCGTCAACAACGAGATCATCCCCTTCGCCAACGGCACGGACGCGGTGAAGCACCTGTTCGGCTCCGACGGCAGCGGGCTCGTGCAGAAGGGCAATGCGCTCCTGATCCTGCTCGATCTCAATCTCCCCGACATGACCGGGATCGACATCCTGAAGCAGATCAAGGAGAACAAGTACCTGAAGGCCTCGCCCGTGGTGGTGCTGACCACCACCGACGACAGCCAGGAAATCAAGCGCTGCTACGAACTCGGCTGCAACGTCTACATCACCAAGCCCGTGAACTACGAGAATTTCGCCAATGCCATCCGGCAGCTCGGCCTGTTCTTCTCGGTCATCCAGGTCCCGCCCGCCGCCTCATGAACCAGCACCCGCCTACACTGCTCTACATCGACGACGACGCGGCCTTGGCCCGCCTGGTCGAGCGCGGCCTGACGCGACGCGGCTACAAGGTCATTCATGCCGCGAGCGGCGAGGAAGGCCTGGAGCGTATCCGTCGCGCGGGGACCCAAAACAGCGCCGACGGCTGCATCGACGTCGTAGCGCTCGACCAGTACATGCCCGGCCTCGACGGGCTGGAGACGCTCGAGCAGATCATGGCGATACCAGGCGCGCCGCCCGTGGTGTTCGTCACCGCGTCGCAGGATTCCAGCATCGCGGTCACCGCGCTGAAGGCGGGCGCGGCCGATTATCTCGTCAAGGACGTCAAGGGCGATTTCATCCCCCTGCTCCACGTCGCCGCCGACGGCGCGCTGCGCCAGGCCGAATTGCAGAAGGCGCGCGAGGAAGCCGAGGCCGAGATCCACGCATCGCGCGACCGCTACGCCGCGCTCGCCGCCGAACGCGAGCTGCTGCTGCGCGAGGTCAATCACCGCGTCGGCAACTCGCTCCAGATCATCGCTTCGCTGCTGCATCTCCAGGCGAACTCGGCGGGCCAGGAAGAGGTCAAGGCGGCGCTGACCAACGCGATGGGCCGCGTCGCCGCGGTCGCGCAGGTGCACCGCCGGCTCTACACTTCGCAGGACCTGAAGAGCGTGGTGCTGAACCAGTATCTGGATTCGCTGCTCGAGGATCTCAGGCGCTCGGCCGAAGGCAACCGGATGTCGCGCCTGACGGTGAAGGCCGAGCCGATCGAGATCGACCCGGACCGCGCCGTCGCCGTCGGCATCATCGTCAACGAGCTGGTGATGAACGCGGTGAAATACGCCTATCCCGACGGCGCCGGCCCCATCCATGTCGAGCTGACCTCGCAGGGCGAGGATCTGTTGCTGGCGATCACCGACGACGGCGTCGGCGACAAGGTCAAGGCGGATCCACGCTCGACCGGCATGGGCCAGCGCATCGTCGCGGCGATGGCCACCAAGCTCGACGCCACCGTCGAGCGCGACCCCGCCCATTCCGGAACTCGCGTCATGCTGAGGTTCCGCCGCACGCCCGCAGCCCCCGACAAGACCAACAACGCCGCCGCAGGCTGACCCTCGCCCCCTTCGCAACACCTCCACGATCCTGCTATTGTCGCGGCATGACTTCGCGCGACTCCGCTTCGTCTGAAATCACGCCGGCCGTGCTGTTGCGCGCCTATGCCTGCGGCATCTTTCCGATGGCCGAGAGCGCCGACGATCCGACGCTGTTCTGGGTGGAGCCGGAATTGCGCGGCGTCATCCCGCTCGAGGGATTTCGCGTGGCCTCACGGCTCGCGCGCACCGTCCGTACGGACGCCTTTCGCGTCACCGTCAACACCGCGTTCAAGGCAACGATCGCCGGCTGCGCCGCGCCGCAGGCGGGACGCGAGGACACCTGGATCAACAAGCGGATTCGCGACCTCTATGGCGGCCTCTACGAGCTCGGCCATTGCCACAGCGTCGAGGCCTGGCAGGGCGACGACCTCGTCGGCGGGCTCTACGGCGTCAGCCTCGGACGCGCCTTCTTCGGCGAGAGCATGTTTCACACCGCGCGCGATGCCTCGAAGGTCGCGCTGGTGCATCTGGTCGCGCGGCTGATCCATGGCGGCTTCGAGCTGCTCGACACGCAATACGTCACCGACCATTTGAAGAGTTTTGGCGCGGTCGAGATTTCGCGTCGGCGCTACACCGCATTGCTCGACAAGGCCCTCGCCGGCGACCCCGGCGATTTCCTGAGGCTGTCAGCCGGTGACGCGATCCCGGGCGCGCGCGCGCTCGACATCGTCGCCTCCCGGCCATAATCGGTGATGGGGCCTAGCGCCCGAACCCGGGGATACCGAACAGGCCCGGCCGCTGCTCCGGCGGCGGCGGGGGTGGCGGCGCCGGCTGCTGCTGCTGGATCGGCGGCAAGGGCTGCGGCGGGCGCTGCTGCACGGCCTGCTTGGGTGGCGCCGCCTTCTTCTGCGCGGGCGGCGGAGCCGCCGGCTTTGCCGCGGTCGGATCGGGCGCCGCGGTCGCAATGGTCTGCTGCGGCTCTTTGCAGTCGGTGAGCCAGATGTCGTAGATCGGATGCTCGACACCGTGCAGGCCGGGGCTTGCCGCATACATCCAGCCCGAGAAGATGCGCTTCACCTCGCCCTGCAAGGTGATCTCGTCGACCTCGACGAACGCATCGGTATTGGTGGCTTCCGTCGCCGGCCGGGTATAGCAGGCGTCGGTCTTGACCCGCAGCGCGCCGAACTGGACGGTCTCGCCGATGTCCTCGTCGAAATTGATGATGCGACCGGTGATCTTGTCGAGGCCGGAGAAGGTCGCCTTCTTGTTCACGATCTTCTGGGCGGGCGGCTCGGTCACGACCTCGTCGCCCGGCTGGAGGCTCGCCGGGGTCTGCGGGACAGTGCCGCCCGGCCCGCCCTTCTGCTGGGGCTGGCGCTGACCGGGCGCACCCGGGGCGGCTTGCGGATTGGGCGGAGCGACCGCCACGGACGGCGGCTGGTTTGGCGGAGCGACGGTTGAGCCCGGCGGCGGCGCCAGGGGCTGGGATTCGACCGGCCCCGGCATCACGTTACCTTGCCGGCCCGGCGGCGGCGCCATCGGGCGCGACGGCAGCACGCGGCCCTGCGGCGGCAGCTCGGGGACCTCTTCATCGTCATCGGGGATCTGAGGCTGCGGCTGACCACGCGGAATCGAACCCGGCGGCCGCGGCGGCGGGTCGGAGAAGATCGTGCCGATCTGCGCCTGCGCGGGCGTCGCAACCGTCAATGCGGTGGCGGCCAGAAGCGCCGCAAGACCTGTCAGGGTAAAGGTTCGAACCATCTTCTCGCGCGGCTTCAACAGCGAATCGGGCTTGCTGGACATTCTACAGGGGATACCGCCGCTCGCAGGCCATCCGGTTAACACGGCGAATACGGCGGGGGAAGGGCGGCCGTAGCTTGGCGGCGTCACGCGACGTCACTAGCGATCACGAGCGCACTTAACTCTTTGAGCTTGTTTTATTATCCCCAAGTTTAGACGATCATGAGCGATCATGAAGAAACAGGCGCAGAGAGCAGTGGTGAACTCGGAAAGGTGAATGTCTAGCGTGGCGATTAACCAGCGAGGTCGCCAGCAGTGCACGCACCAAATCCCCATAGACCCCAGCCAGCAAGCCCCAAAAAAGGTCTCACCCTCAAAACCATCCAAACCCTTGTCCAAGCCGCTCAGCCGGGCATGTGGGCGCACGAACGCGGGCTATGCCTTGCGGTCGCCAAAAGCGGCTCAGCCTTCTGGGCGTTCCGCTATTCCACAGCAGAGGGTCGGCGGCGACTGATGACCTTGCAGCCGTACCAGCCGATCGATGCAGCCGGGCTGAAAGCCCTCGAATGGCAGGCTGCGGAACTCCGCAAGCTGATCAAGGCAGGCCGCGACCCGTTGGCCGAACGCGACGCGGACGCCGCCGCGACCGCTACGGCGGGCACGACGGTCAACCGATTAGCCGTCGATACATTCGAGGAAGTCGCCCGCGACTACATCGCTCAACATAAGGATGGTTGGAAAAGTGCGAAACACCTTCAGCAGTGGGAAAACACGCTCGAAACCTATGCATATCCGATCATCGGCAAATTACGATCGCACGAGATCACAACCGATGACGTGTTGAAGGTCTTGCGACAGGATCACGAGCGCGCGGAAAAGAACGACACGCTTTGGACAGGCGCACGTGAAACAGCATCGCGTCTCCGTATGAGAATCGAAACCGTGATCGGCGCCGCGAAGGCGAAAGGGATAACCAATCCCGACACGCGCGAAATTTGGATCAACCATCACAACCCGGCGCAATGGAAGGATCATCTTGAACATTGGCTGAACGGGAAGCAATCGAGAGGACATTTCAACGCCATGGACTGGAAAGACGCACCCGCATTCATGATCGAATTGCGCGAGAAACCTGACTACAGCGCAAAGGCATTGATGCTGACAATTCTCTGCGCGACGCGCACGAACGAAACGCTAAACGCGCAACGGACCGAATTCGATCTAGACAATGCGATCTGGATCATCCCTGCCGAGCGTATGAAAGCGGGCGTAGAACACCGCGTCCCTTTGTCGGATGCTGCTGTTCAGCTACTGCGGTCGCTACCAACGATCGATGAGAACCCCTACGCATTTCCCGGTATGAAGCGCGGTAAGCCGCTAGGCCACATGAGCATGTTGGAATTGCTATGCGGAATGCGCGAAGGCTTCACAGTACACGGCTTTAGATCAACGTTCCAAGATTGGGCGGAAGACACAACCGTGCATCCGGACGTGATCACCGATATGGCACTCGCGCACACGATCAAGAACAAGACCAAGCGGGCCTATCGCCGGGGCAATGCATTCGACCGCCGCCGCGATCTAATGCAACAATGGTGCGACTACCTCTTAACGGACGCACCGACATACAAAGCGAAATGGGAAAAACTGATCGCCTGAAAGCGGATTGTGTATAATCCCCGGAAGAAGCCCGTTCGCGGGCTTTTTCTTTTTGACGCATCGTGAGCGAATATGAGACTGCTTAGCTAGTCGCGTGGTCGGATGACAGCGGCGTAAGGGTCGGATGGCCTGAGTTGCGGTGAAGACGCAGCGTGCGTGGGTGGATGCCCTGCAATGCCCATCAATTCGAAGCAGGACCCCGCCCACATGTCCCAGGACAGCACGACCATTCTGACCACCGATCAAGTCTGCCAGCGCCTCACGATCTCCGCGCCGACGCTACGCCGCTACTCCAAAGCAGGCCACGGCTTCCCTCCCAAGATTCCCTTAGGTCCGCGTCGTGTCGGCTATCTCGCCAGCGACATCGAGAACTACATCGCGAACCGGCGCAAAGCCGCACTCGCCACAGCGGACGGTTAATCGTCCGGTTAGTGGCGCGACAATCTGTGAACCCTCTCAATGAAAACGGCGGAACGTTCATCCGCAGCACGGAGAAGTAGGCCCCGCCAGTGGCACCCGGCAGGGCCTCAATCAACGTCATTTAGGAAAGTCCGATGACTATACACGCTCATGTCGCGCGGCTCAACAGCTTCGCGCAGCCATCCCCTCACCTCGCCGATCCTCTCGCAGGACTGACAGCCCTTCCGCAATGGGTGCTATGGCGACTTGAGCAATACGATGGTGAACCGAAACCGCGCAAAATCCCTTACGATCCGAAGACGCTTCAACGCGCCGATACGACCAATCCGACCACATGGGCGAGTTTCGAAACCGCAACGACGATCGCAACGATCAATCCGGAATTCCGCATCGGCTTCGTCTTCACCCTGAACGATCCGTATATCTTCGTTGACCTAGACGGGTGCCGCGATCCGGACACCGGCACATATAACGACGAAGCAACGCATATTTGCACGCGCCTATTTCCGGGCGTCGCAGCTGAGGTTAGCCAATCAGGAACAGGTTTACACCTGATCATGAGAGGCGACAAAACCCAATTCGGCAATCGGCGCAACAAATGGGGCGGTCGATTTGAGTTCTATCAAAACAACCGCTTTGTTGCGATTGCGGGTAACGAATGGATTGGCAACGCCGATCTAGAGCAAACGGCATCGCTGCAAACATTCCTGCAAATTCGTGAACATGGCCGCGACAATCAAGAACTCGATACGATCCGCGATCCACGATGGTCAGGGCCGGAAGACGATCAAGAACTACTGGCCCGCATGCTTGCATCTGATGATAAGATTTCATCGGAGCGAATTGCCGAGCTGAACGACGCTATCATGCGCGATCCGAGCAACTTTGTCGCGAAAGCCCAATTCGACATTTTAAGCCGTCGCGTTCCATTCGCCGCGCTGTGGAACGCTGATGCAAATGTATTGAACCAGTTCTATCCGTCGTCGGCAGGAAAGCTATTCGACCACAGTGCGGCGGATCTGGCGCTTATGAACAAGCTCGCTTTCTGGAGCGGCAAGGATCACGTGCGGATGATCCGGCTTTTCAGCATGTCGGCATTAGGCAAACGCGAGAAATGGTGCAACCGGGCATATTATCGCAACAGGACAGCCAGCAGCAGCAACCAGTCATGTCGCGATGTTTATCGGGGCACCAATCAAGAGCGACGAGACAAACAGCGCCAAGAAAACGAGCGGATCGGCGAACAGCTTGAATTCGATATCACGACGAAGCTGATCACGCTGGATGAAATGATCAGCGATTTCTATTTCGTCAGCGGCGTCGGAGCGTCGGGCGGCGTGGCAAGCGCAAAGACGCTGAACGTTCTGTCTGTTGCGGTTGCGCGCAACGAATACGCGCCGTCAAAACACCCGCTTGAATACACCGATAAGCGAACGGGCGAAACAAAGACTAAGATCGTTCCAGCGTTTGAACAATGGTTGCCGCACGAAAAGCGAAAACGCGTTGATAGCGTTACATGGAAGCCGGAAGGTGGCTCGATTTGCGACGTTCCGGAAAAGGTTGGTCTAAGCGGGTTCAACACGTGGCGCGGATTGATCAAGCCAACGTGGCATGATCACTTCATCAACGATAATCAGTTGCGCGAGCGATGGCTGACAAGATGGCGCGAACACCTCGGCTATCTGGTCCCGATCGAAGCTGAGCGCGATCTATTTGAACGCTGGCTTGCGCACATTTTGCAGCACCCCGGCGAGAAAGTCGAAACGGCTTGGTGCTTCGTCGCGAACATGACCGGCATTGGCCGCAACTGGCTTGGTAGCGTTCTCTCGCGCGTGGTGCGCGGCTACGTGCTGAACAACGCGATTTTGGATGTTGTCCTAGACGGCAAGTTCAACGGTCGAATGTCGCGCAAATTGCTGATGATCGTTGACGAAGCCAAGGCAGGAATGCGCGGCCCGAACACATGGGCGTTGTCCGAGAAACTTAAAACGATGGTCAATCCGGACTTCCGCGAGATAAACGAAAAGCACGGCTTGGAATGGGTGGAACACAACGCGATGCGTTGGCTTGTGTTTTCCAACAATTGGGACGCGCTCCCCATTGAACGCGACGATCGGCGATGGAACATCGTCGAAAACCCGACGAAACCGCAATCAACTGCTTATTACAAAGAAATCTATGACCTTGTCCGGCGCGATGAATTCATTGCGGCGGTATGGGCGCATCTGTCCACACGGCCGCTAGACGGCTTCAACGTCGGCGATCGATCGATAAACAATGCCGCACGCGAAAGGATGCTCAACAGCGTTTCGACCGATCTTGAACAGGCGCTAAAGGAATTCAAAGACCAATGCAGCGCCCAAGTGGTCGATTACATCACCATCGAAAACTTTCTCAGGCAACGCGCGCCCGGCGAACAGCTCAATAAAGCCGCGATCAGACGCAACCTGATGAAGCTTGACATGGTGTATCTGGATAAACGCATTGGCACCGGAAACGACAAAAGACGCATGGTGATCGTCCGCGACTTGAGACCAGCCGATGTTTACGACAACCCCGCCCGCTGGCAGGCTTCGGCAACTCACACCACAGCAGCAACGTTTTTCAACCAACCATCCGAATGATCATCAAGCCCGGCTTCGCACCGGGCTTTTTGTTGCCCTCCCGGTCACAGTGGCAGCTTCCATAATTTCATTTTCATCTCGCTGGACAGCTTGGACAGCCTTTCTGCTACTCTAGAAGAAAATACATCAGGCATGTTTCGTCTCGTAGGGGAATGGGAGACCTGTCCAAGCTGTCCAGCCGAATTATGGAGAAGGACGATCCACGGCGGAAGAACCATCCGCCGTGCTCGCCGTCCCAACCATCTGAATTGATTGCCGTTGGAACAAGCGACGGTCATGCGATGATCGGGGCACTCACCACCCTGATCACCAAATTGATCACTTCCTCGGTTACGATGATGATTGCGACGGTCGCCACGCGAGCCCCCCCTCCCCCTGGACAAATAGCGTCACACCGTTCCATCGGGCGGCGTCCCGGCTACAGGGTGAGCGCCCGGCGATTTGCTGCCGCCCGACTTATCCACAGGTAAGTTGCATGAATCTCCGATTGCTACCATCGCAATTTTCACCCGCATCAATTCGCAATAGCACCACGCATCACGACGATTTTCACCCGCATCAATTTGTAACGTCGCAATAGCACAACGCATCACGACGATTTTGTCCGCATCAATTTGTAACTCATGTTTGCCGTCGATCGGGAGACGCCCGATGCGTCTCTCGACTTTGCTTCATGGGTGATTCATGAGTGCCACACGACGCGTGTCCGGGGATGTTTGACCTTCCCGCCCGGCGCTGATCCCAAAAGGTCAAATTGAGGATTTTCGGAAATGAAATTTCAAATGACGCGGAGCATCGTTGAGAATCGTGGCGTCAATTACACGTTCACGAACGTCGCCACTGGTAGGAACGCTAGTACGTTCATCCCCGTGACGGAACTGACCGGCACACCCTACGATGCTTCGCTCAAGATGCTCGATAACGCCCTCTTAAACCTCGGGGCTATCGTTGAAAAGAACTCCGCTGAGTACCAGCCGGCATCCCTTATGTCCCACAATCGCGCCGCTGTTGAATTCTCCACGGTTTCAGCCGCGTTTAAGAGCACGCAGCGTGCCGGATTGATTGAAGCTGACGGCACCCGGAAGGATTGGGCTGAGCGCACTGCTATCGAACCTGCAAACTTTGGCACGGCGGCTATTCGTGCGCGCGGCGTGGCGAAGTTTGACGCCACACCGGACGGCCAGAGACCAACGCTGCTGTCCGTGATGCGAGAGCAAGAACTGGCGGGCATAATGGAAGTCGGGGCGCTCGATGACCTCCCGCCTGAGGTAGCTCAGCAAGCTCGCGAACGATATGCCTCACTTAGGGGCATCCGCGTGTCAGGCATTCAGGCGGATCACACCCAGAGACCGACCGACACTGCCCCACTTTTAAGTGGACCCGATGTCGCTAGCGCCCAACGTGCGGCGAAAGCTTCGTTCGATCAACTGAAACAGCGATCGGAAAATATTGGCTTTGTTGAGAAGGCGCTCAACGAAGTGATTAGCGTCGTTGAAACGTGCTGTGATTTGCACCGCCCGCAAGCCTATCGACTGCTGACCACAGGCAGCATTGATGTTGTGGAGTGACAGCATTGATCCGTGGTCCACGTCTCCCGGCTCAGATCGTTTTGGCAACTGGACGGGAGATCGGACCGGGCGAAATCATGCGTGCGTTCAACATCAGTAAAGCGCGCTTGCATTATTGGCGCCACGCGTATCAGTTTCCTCGCCCGACGAAATCACACGGTCCGGTCGTGCGTTCCGAAATTGGAAAATGGTGCGCATCTCGCAATTGCGCCGTACTTTGGTGTTGAGATCATGAGCAATGTCACGCCGTTGCCAGCCGATAATAACGGTCGCGACGGCAAGGGTCGCTGGGCAAAAGGCCCCGGCAATATCGGACGGCCGGTCGGTGCCAAGTCCCGTCATCAACGGGATTTCTCCGCGCTCATAGTCGCGATGATCCCGCGCGCAGCGCAAAAGCTTTCAGACGCTCTAGACAATTCTGAGCCGTGGGCGGTGCAAGCCATCATAAAGTTGGCCCTACCATCCGGCTTAACTATCGCCATGCATGGCGTTGAGCCGGCAGACGTGGAAAGCGCGCTTGCTAGCGGTGACATTTCATCCGAGCAAGCCAAGGCGATGATCGCCAACAAAAAGGACGGCAAGGCAATCAACGAACTCGATGAACACCGGGCGATGATGAGCGAGATTTTGGAGAAGCTGCCAAGGCAATGATCACCGAGCGAGACAAGCGACAACTTGCGTCGATTATCGCGATCGTGAAGCCTGCCAATTCGCTGGAAGCACGTCTTGAGAAATTGAGCGAAGAACATCGCGTTCGGTACGACATTTATTGTTGGCGGATGGTGCAATGGGCAACACGCATAAATGCAATGTGCCCAGATGATTATGAAGGCGGTATCGATGCGCATCTATACGCGCGATCGATTGACTCTAAGAGTTACGAACCGAGATTAGACGCGCGTGTGCAAATGGCGCTGTTCGGACCGACGCCAAGGATATTGAAAACGGCGAGCGAGGACGAAGCCATGCGGATTTACAAGGAATATTGCGATGAGCAACGTTGATAGAATTCCCGAAGGTTGGCACATGATCCGCGTCGAGCATCCTACGCCGATCATCTATACTTTCGGTCCTGAAATCGATCCGTACACATGGCAGCAGCTACCATCAACGTTTAGACATTTCCTAACGGTAAAGGAATTTGACCGCAAGCACGGTCTGTATGAAGCAAACAAGCGACAAGACATTCAACGTGTTGAAGCGTTGATGTTAAGCGGGATAGCTGAACCGTTTCGCATCGGTAAAGATGCTCTTGGGCATGACAATCTATTGGTCAACGGCGAAACGTTGACCAAGATCATTACGTTTCATTCCATGCGCAACAGCAATCCGGGCGGTGCATTCAAGCCTCGCGAGCTTGCACTATTATTCGAGCAGTACACCAACCAGAAAAACGACGCTCTCGACTGGCTCGAAGCAATTACTCCACGCGACCGTGCGCGCGCCTTTTTGACCATCTTGCGCGAAATGGTTGAATGGCAACAGCGACACGGTTTATCGGACGAACCGTAATGTTTTCCAGTCCGAACAACAGAGGTACGCACCCATGGCTAAGATGACCAAAGCACAATATTGCGAAGCAGGAATGTCACACATCGAGCACATGCGCCAGCTACTGAAAGAGCACGGCGACAGCGCAACGCTCAATCTCCATGCCGATCACCTACGCTCAATTCTCATATATGAGAGCGTGAAAGCGCTTGGCGTGATCGATACGCGCGAACCCACAAAGCATTAAGTCGGAATGCAGCACCGGCAAAGGTTAGTCGCTTCTCCATTGCCGGTGCTCGCACCCCGGACGTGTTGTCGGATGTACGCAACACGTCCGGGGAATGCTTCGAAGACGGACGCGCCCTCCGCCGAGGTCTACTCCTAAATTGCTGAATTGATTGCGATGAGGATCGCGATGGCCCGCGCACTCACCAAACTGTCTGACCATCGCGGTTTATATGGCTGTGGAAATCGTCACGCGATATCCGCCCGATGACCGTTCATGACCGCTCGTGACGCTTAGTAACCTTTTCTGATCCCAATCTGCCACTTTTGACCGTCCGGCCCGAACGGCCGATCTTGTGCGGCCACAGAGGCGCATAAGGAGATCCGTCAAATGAGCACACTTTCACAACTGATGACGCAGCGAGCCGCTGCCGGTGCAGCCTACGCCAGCGCGGTTGATGCGCTGAAGATTGCCTACGTAAACCTCGCCGCGCTCGACCGCACGATGGAAAATCGCAATGTCGTCGCACCGGTCCCCTCTGTCGTCTTCGGTCCGATCCCCAATGGCGGGCCGGTTCCCGTGCTGTCTTTCCTGCGTGACAAGAACGCGGTTGATGATCTTGTGCGGCTCCTGCAACACGCCGAGTTCGCGCCCAACTTAAAGCAGGATTGGCCGGCTCAGATCATCACAGCGTCGAACATGCAAGTCGCATCGTTCACGCAGGGCTAAATAGTGGCGAGTACTCATAAACGTCGGCTTTCGGTTATAAAGCGGAAGTTGCCAGTTCGGTCGATCATCGGCGGCTTAAGACCCATAGGAGACGTCCGCCGTGTCGGTCCGACGCTTATTTTTCGATGTGCCACGACCCGTCCCAGTCGCATGGAGGTGGTTTTGCTTTGAAGCTTTCGATGCGCTGGATTAGAGCCGTGGCAGGCCCGTCGCCGGGCATCGCTTCGAGCGACACATTGAACGCGGCAAGCGCTTCATCCCATCGCCGGTCCCGGTAGGCCGCGAGCGCCTTGAGGTACTTGTCACGTGATGCAAGCTGCTGCGGCGTAAGATTACCTTTCTTTCCTACGATTTCGAACACGGCCTCGAAACGAGTCTGGCCCGCCACCACGATGCGATCGATCTCCCGAACCTCAAGTGAGGTGCCCACGGCAGCAATTGTTCTTTCGGAAACGAGATTGCGGGTGCCATACACCTTGTTTGCGCCTTCCAGCCGCGAGGCGAGGTTCACGACGTCGCCCATGACGGTGTAGCTCATCATCACGTCGGAGCCGATGCTGCCGACCAGCGCCTCGCCGGTCGCGATTCCGATCCTTAGATCGCATTTCTCCATTGGGGTTGCGCGAACGCCAAGCAGTTCAGGAATCTCCTCGCGCAATTTGTCGATACGTTCGATCATTTCCAGCGCGGCGAGGCATGCAAGCCGGGCATGATCGGCCTCATCGACGAAAGGAGGGCCCCAATACGCCATGATGCCGTCGCCGATATACTTGTCGATGATCCCTCGGTTGTTCCGAATTGGTTCGGACATGACCGAAAGATAGTGGTTCATAACCTTGACGAGACCTTGCGGGGTCATGCCTTCGCTCAGGCTGGTGAAGCCCTTCAAGTCGCAGAACAACACAGTCATCACTCGGCGCTGGCCTTCGGCGGCCGTCAAATTAGGGCGATCGATCAGTCCTTCAACGACGCGCGGGTCGATATACTTGCCGAATGTTTCCTTGATGCGTTGGTTGTTGCGCAATTGCACAACCATCCGATTGAAGGCGGCCGCCAGTTGTCCGATTTCGTCAGTCGCCCTTACATCGATTGACTGATCGAGCTGGCCCGCTTCGACCGCGCGGGTACCCTCTAGCAGTTGACGGATCGAGCGAATGATGCCGCCACTGACCAGGTTGGCGAAAATCAATCCGACGATCGCGGCAAGCAGCGTAACGATGGCCGAGGTCAGGGCCACCCGGGTTTGTTCCGACCTGATTTTTGCGATAGCCCCATCGCTGACGGTCAACATGCTCAACCGAATAGCGTTGACTTTCTCATCCAGCTCGTCGCGAGCAGCGTCTGCTTGCGCAAGGCTGCGCCTGACCGCCGCAAAGTCTCTGGCCTCAAGGTGTGAAAGTAGCTCTCCGGTTTCCTGCTTCAGTTGGCGGCGAGTATCGCTCAGATTTTCAATTCTGTTTTCGATGCGCGCCAGGCCTGCATTGTCCGAGGGTGTACTTGCGTCCTCAATGATCGAATTGATCAGTGTCCGCGCGGCTTGCGCCTCACTTTCGACCTCGTCTCCCTTCGCGTTGTATAGCTCCAAGCGGGCCCTATACCCGAGCACATCGGGCGGCTCCTGCATCTTCGCGATCACCATGCGGCGGACCGCGAGACCTCGTTCCAGAGACAGAGTATTGATCCGCGTCAGATGCCCGTTGATCGGGGCGTACCGTGCAGAGAGTTCATCAAGCAGATGGCCGACCCGCCTGACCATCACTATCGATAGGACCGATGTCGCCAGCATGAGGATGATCAATCCGACGGAGATCGCAACAATCCGCCGCCGTATCGACTGTTTGATCATCGATCCGGAGAAATTCTTGAATCCTTTAAGAGCGAGAACCTTTGAGATGTCTCGTGCTCCGTGGTGAAACGTCCGATGTACTCACAGTCGAGCTTCCCCGCGCTCAGCCACGTCAAGCGGTCAGAGACCAACTTCGTTCATTCCTCATTCAAGCTGAATTCGAAGGTTTTGGCGGGCGGGCCTTGGTGAACAGCCCCGAACTGGCTAAGCGGCAAATTTATCACCAGCGAAGAGGAGTAAAGGTCGGTGAGTTCGAGTTTGAGCTGTTGACCGGCTTCCATTTGGGCCGCCACAGTTGGTTCGATTCCGCGGGCTGCGATGCAGATGTTGGTGAGACACCAGTTGAAAGGAACCTGGATAGGGCTGCCCTGATCTACCGTCACCTTGACTCCCTGCTGCAGATTTGCCCCTTGCGGAACGAATAGCTGCAAGCGAGCCGGACCGTCAGCTCGCTCGATCAGATCGACACGCACCACGACCTGATCGAGATCGTCCGTGGCGGTTGATGTCGATCGGCATATCGTGGTTCGATCGGATGAGGCGAAACAAAATTTTTGCCAGGTTGATAAATGGATGTTTTCAGGCAGCCGCAATCGCGGCGGCGTCGAATGAGGCTCCTGCCGGGCCGAAGCGCCGTTGACCTGCTGCCCAAGCGGCGGGGCGGTCGCCGAATGCTTCTCTAGAAATTGCGATACCAAGGGCGACCAGATCGGCACCGCGTCAGCGGAATCGATCATGAAGTGCCCGTCGGTCCCAAAGGACGGGAACATACGGTAATCGGCATTTCCGCCCGCTTCGACAAAGGCATGATGCATCCGCTTCGTCAATTCCGGTCCGAAGTAGGTGTCGTTTTCCGCGTAGATCCAGAGCATCGGGACGCGTGCGGTGCGGCCAAACTCACCAGTAGCGGCAACGAGCTTGTCGGGAGCACAATTGTTGTTGGGTTTGCCGTCAACGCGGCCCCCACGGCCAGCCGCAAATGTAATGATGGCCTGAACTGATGACGGGTTTAGGCTCCCAAGAGCGATTGAACCCCATCCGCCGCCGGACTGGCCAACGACGACAACCTTGCCAGGCTGGATCATCTTCCGCTTACTCATGTAGTCGATGACCCACTCATTCAAAGTGGCGATAGCGAGTCCGGGACCACGAAAGTTCGGGTTGTCGCAGCTGCCGACGTGGGCAAAGACAGATCCGTAGAGACCTTGATCCTTGTCATCGAGACTACTAGCCCCGTACCTGATAGGCGAGATGACCACATAACCGCGGCGTGCAAACCAACGTGCCGCGTCCCGATATTCGATCGCGGGAAACAACGTCCGCTGATTGGCGTCGAGCGAAATTCCGTGGTTCATAACCACTAGGGGAAACGGACCATCTCCGACCGGCCGTACCAGGAAGGCAAGCACCGGCAGTGGAAACGGCAGCGCCCAAATCTCCTCTTGGATTGCTGGTCCCGCGCTTCGGTCATCTGCGATCGCCGAGGAATGGAATGCCGAGGGGACACTGCCCAGCAAGACGAGAACCATCAGCAAGTGCTTCAGCATGTGCTGTCTCCGCCCATGAGTTCTAGCCTAACGCTAGGTCTGAGGGGCAGGAAGCCGTTGATCTGGATCAATGATCAATCGGGACGGCCCGGCGTGCTAATGGTTTAAACCGCGTTGGAACCGTGGGATTAGTGTCTCTCCCATGGCTCCTCGGGGCCGGAGGCGGGACCCGGAGCGCCGCAGAGCATATACCGGCTCCGGGCCGAAAGCCTCACTAGACCCCCTTGTCTTAAGGGACCATACGGGGGCGATTCAGTCTGGACTAGTTGGTCTTGTTTGTCTGTTGCTGGCCCGTGGCTGACCTTCGCGCGGGGCGCGGCAATGTCTGGTAAGCGTGCTGAAGTGGACGAGCGGCGGAAACGTCATCCGCCAACTTCTTTGAATTGTTTCATCGAATTGCGGTCGCTAACGAAGACGATTGACCAGCAACGCCTTCTAGCGGCTCTTTTTGTTCCCTGCGCGTGTAACCAGCAAATTGCGAACTATTTTACCACGCAACTCTCGCTCTGCCTTCTGACCGACCGCTTCGCGGGCCGCTAGTGCGTAGTCCATCGGCACTGCATCCGCAAAACTGAGCAGCTTTTGTTTCGCATCTTGCGCAGATTGCTCCATTGTTTCAGGGATTCGAGAAAGTTCGGAGACGAGTGTAAAGAAGTTAGCTTTATTCCACCACATCGAACCGTCGGGCAGATTCATCAACTTGATATAGGCAGCGGCTTTGTTGATCGCCTCGATGACTTCGTTTTTTTCTGGAAAGCTGCTGGCGCGATCTTCGAGGTACTTACGGACTCGATTATTTCGCTGAAAGTAACCCGTCATGTATGTGCACATGAGGTTCAAAGTGAACATCAAAGGGACTTTGCGGTCAAACTCAAAGCTGGTGAAGATTTCCTTCGATCGGACCAGGTTCGTGAATGGACCCTCGGCTTGTGAAAGAAGCCAGTGCCACGTGTCCGAGTCTATGCCGGGGTCACGGCTGAAGATATTTGCCGGTATCGTTTCTTCACCGTCAGTCTCACTGCCGACATCACCTAATTCATCGTCGTCCGGAGGGTGTCCGACGATCTCACCGCACAGCACTCTCGCCACAAGCATGAATTCAGAGGCCGAGTATTCTGATGCAAGCTTTTCGATTGCGGACAACGAATAGTAAGTTCTGTTGAGCCGGTAGAATACGTCTTTCAGGCGGGGGTCTCCCGCATCAAGATCAAAGTCGATCACGGCCACTTCGTACTTCAAAAAATCTTCGCGCTCTTTAGGCGTAAGTTCTCTGAATGTTTTTCCTTCAAAGTCCAACTTTCCCTCAACAAAGTCCCGTATGGAGTTGAGTCGTTGCTGACCATCGACAACCGCCTGACTTGCTTCCATCGTGTCGAGGTCGATTGGTCCTCTAGCGAGGAAAATTTGCGGGAACGGATATCCTTTCATGATCGTGTCGATGAAGTCACGTTTGTGTGCCTCACGCCATACGAGATTTCGCTGAAAATACGGTGACAGCGTCAAACGAGAGCTGCGCATCGCCGCGACAAGATCAATTATCTCTCTTGATCGAACGGTATATTTGAGATCGTTTTGCATATTCAGCCTATGAGATCAGCTAGCGCACTGTCTTGTTTCCAGCAAAAAGCGTATTCGTTCATGTAGATCGCACAGTTGATGTTTTTGAACATCGTGGTGTGTTTCCGGCTTAACTGTCCTTGAAATCGAGACCAAGCCTGACTGAGGGGGGATTGGGGCATGACATCGATCCGAATCATGCCGCGCCTCAAAATCTGTTCCTTGAATTGGTCGATGTAGCCCACGCCCCGTTTTCCGAACGGCGTCAGGTCGGTGAAGGCTCGAGTGGTGGATACTACATCGATCCAGGCTCTCTGAAATAGCTCGACGTCAATGCAGGCGACGTCCAGATCGGAGACGCTCGGTTCGAAAAATTTGTCTTTATGGATGCTGAAGCCAATTTGTCCCGACCCGGAAAAGCTGACAGCCGAATAAGCGATGCAAAAATAGTTTGATATTTCAGTTTTGATCGCGAACTCGCGATCTCTTTCGTTGTGAAGGGCAGCGGCCCGCTCTTCAATGAAGAGACGGCGGGCGCGCTGTTCGCGATCAGTATATTTCTTACCGATTGTCCGAACGTGGTTCTTTAAATCATCGATTTTCATATCGCTTGTCGGCTCGGACCTGGTTGCGCGTTGCGCAGTGCTGCAGCGATTCGTGTTGCCGATCCCTGCCCGAGGCTTAGGAGCCCTGGGAACGGAGACCCGGCACGAATCACTGCCCAGATCATCTGGCATGGAACCATAATTTGGTGTGGGTGTGAGACTTCGCTCAATATGCCTTTGTTCACAGCTTTTCGCTTATGCCGGGCAGGTTTCGATCGCTGCAACCTGCGTTACGGCGATGTGGCATAGTGGTTAGCGGCGACTGGTTAGCCAAATGTTCCAAACATTGAAAATATTGACTTTTTAGCCTTGACGGGCGGAAAGGGCGGCATCCCTGCCCTGCCCGCGGCCCGCTGGCCAGACCGGCGGCCGGATGGGATAGTTGACCGGCTCCTCCCCTGGGCCAAGGCGGGCAGCGCCCCCGAAACGACGTCCAACGATAACAGAAAACCCCAAGGTCGCTCCCATGCCCGTCGTGCTCGATCCCGATGCCGCCGCCGTCTACAAGGCCTTCCAGGAGGCCGGCCGCCCGGCCTACGAGACGCTGACGGCACCGCAAGCCCGCGCCTATTACGCGCAGGCCCGCTTTGCCACCAACCCCGAGCCGCCGGAACTGGCGCGCGTCGCGGCGCTGGCGATCCCGGCGCCGCACGGCGAAATCCCCGCCCGCATCTACGTCCCGAAGCAGCCACGCCTTCAGAACGGCCTGTCGCCGGCGCTGGTGTTCTTCCATGGCGGCGGCTGGGTGATCGGCGATCTCGACTCCCACGACGTCGTCTGCCGCCAGCTCGCCGTTTCAGGCGCGCTGATCGTGATCGCGGTCGATTACCGCCTCGCGCCCGAGCACAAGTTTCCCGCCGCCGCCGATGACGCGATCGCCGCCACGAAATGGATTGCCGCGAATGCGCGCGAACTCGGCATCGACGCTGCGCGCCTTTCGATCGGCGGCGACAGCGCCGGCGGCAATCTCGCCGCTGTGGTCGCACTCACCGCACGCGACGGCAACGGTCCAGAGATCGCGGGCCAGGTCCTGATCTACCCTGCGACCGATTTCGCCATGACACACGGCTCGCACCGCGAGCCCGAGACCAGCGTACTGCTGACGCATTCGGTGATCCGCTGGTTCCGCGACCACTATCTCAATGGCGCCGCCGACATCCAGGACTGGCGTGCCTCGCCGGCGCGCGCGAAGAGCCTTGCCGGTCTGCCGCCGGCCTATGTGCTGACCGCCGGCGCCGATCCCCTGCGCGACGAAGGCGACGACTATGCCGAGCGCCTCAGGCAGGCCGGCGTGCCCGTCGCCTACAAACATTATCCCGGGCAATTCCACGGCTTCTTCACGATGGGCAAGCTGCTGCCGCAGGCCAATGTCGCGGTGCGCGAGATCGGCGCCTGGTTGAAGGAGCTGGGCTGACGCCTCCCATGCCCTTCGTTCTTCAAACCGTCTTCGCCCTCCTCCTGCGCGCGCTGACATGGCTCGGCAGCCAGGGCACCCGCGGGGTCGCGGCGGTCGTGTTCGTCGCCGCCGCCGTGCCGCCGCTCGGCGCGCTGCTGCGGCCCTACATCACCGAAGCGATCCTCGTCCTGCTCTGCATCTCCTTCATGCGAGTCGATCTCGCGGCGCTGTACGGTCACCTACGCCGCCCGGCGCTGATTGCGACCGCAACCGCCTGGACTACGATGGGCGTGCCGCTGATCGTCGGACTGATCATCTATGCAACAGGGCTCAACGACCGCTCGCCCGGCCTTTCCGTTGCCCTGATGCTCCAGAGCATGGCCTCGCCCATGATGGCGTCTCCGGCGCTCGCCGCGCTGATGGGCCTCGATGCCACGCTCGTGCTGGTCACGCTGGTGACCTCCACCGCGCTGGTCCCCTTCACAGCGTCGCTGTTCGCAAGCCTGTTCCTCGACGGCATGCTCAGCGTCACACCGGCGACGCTCGGCCTGAAGCTGCTTGGCATCCTCGCGGCGTCGCTGCTGGCCGCAACTATCATCCGTTGGGTGTTCGGCGCAGAAGCGATCCAGCGCCACAGGAAGCCGATCGACGGCTTCAACATCATCATCCTCCTGATCTTCGCCGCCGCGATCATGGGCGATGTTGTGAACGATCTGGTGGCGCAGCCGGTGTTCACCATCAGCCTGGCGGCTCTGTCCTTCGCCATCTATTTCACGCTGCTCGCCGTCACCACGCTGCTGTTCCGCCGCATCGGCTATGAGCGCGCGCTGGCGCTCGGGCTGATGGTGTCACAGCGCAATCTGGGCCTGATGCTGGCCGCGACCGCCGGCGCGCTGCCGCCCACCACCTGGCTCTATTTCGCGATGACGCAGTTTCCGATCCATCTTGCGCCCTACATGCTGACGCCGATCGCGCGGCGCTTCACGGCGCGCGCGGATGGCAACGGTGAGGCCGCTGCAGGCAAGGCGACCTAGGACGCAGTCATAGCGGCGGCGCAGCCGGCTTCGAGGCCCTGAAGAGATAGCGGTTGGTGCTGAAGAAGTATCGTCCCGCCCCGCTGAGACGCCCGAACTCGCTATGCCATGCTTCGAGATCATCGGCTGAAACGTCGTTCCTGCGGGCGACGAAGTCCCGAATGCCCTGGGCCAGCCCCTTGCTGTAGCTATCGTCATCGTACTGCAGATTCAGGATTGGAAAGACCGACGCACCGTCCAGGTGAAGTCGTGCATTCACCAGTCTATGGGCCATCGACCTCGGGAGACGCGGGTGAGCGCAGTGCGCTTCCCATGATTTCATCACCGCGGCCATACGTTCCGGGCTTTCGGAATGCCACACCACCGCGTCCCAGTCCGTTGCGACAAAAATCGTGCGGCCCCCCGGCTTGAGCACGCGAAATGTCTCTGCGAGGACGCGGTCAACATCAGGCACGTACTCGGCAACCTGTGTGCATACGACAACATCGAACGACGCATCGGATTGACTCAATTCCGTCGCGTTGCCGATCGCATATGAAATCCAGGCGGAAGCCTTCTGCCGGTTGCAGACCTCGATCAGGTCAGTCGACACATCGATACCGAGGACAGCACCATCAGGCCCAACGATCTGCGCCATGCTTTCGCAGAGATAGCCGGGACCACATCCGATATCGAGAACGCTCTCGCCGGCAGACAGATTGAGCTGCCGAATGGTCTCCGCGCGCTGGGCGGTCACGTCCCCTGTGAGATAAAGTCTTTGGAGCCGTTTCGCGTTCTCGTTGCTGTACTCCATCCCGCTCATCTTCGCCTCCACGCTCGAGTGCCAGGTCAGATTGCCTAGCCCGCCCGCGCCGCGCGCCGCAGCGCCTGCGGCGGCTGGCCGAAGGCGCGGATGAAGGCGCGCCGCATGCGCTCGGGGTCGCCAAATCCGGTCGCCTCCGCGACGAGCTCGATCGCCTCGCGCGAGGACTGCACGCGCTCGCGCGCGACCTCGATCCGTAAGCGCTCGATCGCCTTGGAGGGTGTCGTGCCGGTCTCGGCGGCAAAGGCGCGGGCAAAATGCCGCGCGCTCATGCCGGCACGATCGGCGAGGTCTTCGACCGTCAGCCGGGCGTCGAGGTTCTCGCGCGCCCAGGACAGCAGCGCGCCGAAACGGCCGTTCGGCGTCTTCAACTCCAAAAGCGATGAGAACTGCGACTGGCCGCCGCTGCGGCGATGATACAGCACGAGCTGGCGCGCGGCCTGTTGCGCGATCTCCTCGCCATGGTCCTCCGTGACCATCGCGAGCGCGAGATCGATACCCGCGGTGATGCCCGCCGATGTCCACACATTGCCGTCATGCGTGAAGATCTGGTCCGGCTCGAACTTCACCTTGGGATAGCGCGCGACGAAATCCCGTGTGCGGCCCCAATGCGTGGTGGCGCGGCGCCCATCGAGCAGGCCCGCCTCGGCCAGCACATAGGCGCCCGAGCAGACGCTGGCGACACGCACACCGCGCCGCGCCAGCCGCTGCACGAAGGCGCGCGTGACCTCGCAGCGTGCGGCGTCCGTTACGCCTGCCCCACCCGCGATGACCAGTGTCGTGATCGCATTCGCCGACCTGAAGTCGCGCGCCATCATTTCGACGCCGGACGAGCTGCACACGGGCCCCGCGTTCAGTGCCAGCACGCGGATTCCGGTGGTCGTCTTGCCCGTGCAGCGCGCTGCGATCTCGAACACCGAGATCGGGCCGGCCGCATCGAGCAACTGGAAGTCCGGGAAGATCAGGATGCCGATCATGGTCATGTCCGAAAGTGAGGGAAATACGCCATTTTGGACGGAATGGCATCATGAGAGGCTGCGTCCGTCAAGCTCATCTTTGGAGGACCTGCCCATGTCGTCACCGCTCCAGATCGGTCTTTTGGTGTTTCCGCGCGTCACCCAGCTCGACTTCACCGGTCCCTTGCAGGTGTTCTCCTCCGTCCCTGGCGCGAAGCTGCACCTGATCTGGAAACGGATCGAGCCGGTGCCGAGCGATTCCGTGCTGACGCTGACGCCGACCACGACGTTCGCCGACTGTCCGCAGCTCGACGTGATCTGCGTGCCCGGCGGCGGCGGCACCAACGACCTGCTCAATGACGAAGAGGTGCTGGATTTCCTGCGCAGGCAGGCCGAAGGCGCCAGGTACGTCACCTCGGTCTGCACGGGGGCGCTGGCGCTCGGCGCTGCCGGCCTGCTCAAGGGCTACCGCGCTGCCACCCATTGGAGCGCGATGGAGATGCTCGGCCAGTTCGGCGCGACGCCGACCAGGACGCGCGTCTGCATCGACCGCAACCGCGTCACCGGCGGCGGCGTCACCGCCGGGATCGATTTCGCGCTGACGCTGGTGTCGATCCTGGTCGACCGCACCACGGCAGAAGCGATCCAGCTCCAGATCGAATACAATCCCGCCCCGCCATTCACTTCCGGCTCGCCCGACACCGCGCCGGCCGAAGTGCTGGCCTTGCTGAGAGAGCGCGGCGCCGCAAACCAGGCCCGCCGCCTCGAGGCGGTCAAGAGCGCGGCTGAGCGGGTGATGTAGCTCTCATGTCCCGGACGCGGTGCAGCATGCAACGCTGCGCCGCAGCGTCCGGGGCACGAGACCTCCCGCAAGTCCCCAAAAGAAAAAGGCCGCTCGGTTTCCCAAGCGGCCTTTCCTGTCTTACGGTGGCTGCACATTCCATCGGGCGATTTCGAACTTCCAGACCGGGGGCCTATCTCCCGATCGAGTCCTCGTCGGCGGCCGCTGCATCACGGGACAGTCGCGAACTGTTGCCCGAACCGAACGCGATGGTCTCCCATCTCCGTAAGATGGGACCATTGAGCCGCATCGCTCGCGTAGCTGCAACGCCGGCGCAGGCGCTGTCCCCGCTGTTCCCGTTGTCCACAGCAAGGTGAGGCGGATGCTGGTGCATCCACCCCCACGGCAAGGATTCGGACGGAGATCGGAAAGCTAGCCAGGCGTCCAGGGCTGGTAGTCGCCGGTCGCCTTGGGACGCTTGCCGCTGGCAAGCGTCGAGCCGGAGGGCCGATAGGCGTTCGGCGTGCCGGTGGGGTTCGGCTGGTGCGGCTTTTGCCATTCGCGCGGCTGGTAGTTCTCTTCGGTCGGCGGCACATCGACGACGTGATGCATCCAGCCGTGCCAACCCGTCGGGATGCGGCTCGCTTCGGCGTAGCCGTTATAGATGACCCAGCGCCGCTCGAAGCCGAGTGTCGGATCGATCGCGCCGCCGCGGGTCCGATAATAGCGGTTCCCCTGCTCGTCCTGGCCGACCAGCTCGCCATACCGCTTGGTCCAGAGCTGGGTGCCAAAGGTCTGGCCACTCCACCAGGTGAAGAACTTGAGGAAGAACTGTTTCATACGGCTAGGGCCCTGCTTCGTGAGGCCCTGATGCCATCCGGGCGGCGAAATGTCCAGTTCCGCGGGGGCGGCGGTGCCCCCCGCAAAATGTGGTGCCCGGCGCAAGCCCTGCCGCAAATCGGACGCGATCCGTTCATGCCGGGTACAGCGGCCACATGGAAACCTGCGCCATACGCGCACACCGGCGTGAACCCTGGAACCGCGGGCCCTTCAAGAGGTTTGCTTCAGGGAATAAGGAGTTTGAACATGAAAAGTCTGAGAATTTTGAGCGCCGCGGCAGCGGTGGCGTTGGTCCTTCCGTTGGCGACGCCGAGCTTCGCCCAGGGCCGTGGCGGCCACGGCGGTGGCGGCGGTGGTCATTTTGGCGGTGGTGGCGGCGCCCATTTCGGCGGTGGCGGCGCCCGCATGGGCGGCGGCAGCTTTGGCGGCGCGCGGTTCGGTGGCGGCGGCGGCAATTTCGCAGCCGGAGCCATGCGCCCGAGCGCCGGCCTAGCCATGCGTCCGACCGCAGGAGCCACGTTTAGTGGTGGCGGCGGCCGTCCCCTCGCAGTCGCGGGTAACAACTGGCGCGGCGGCGGTGGCAACTGGCACGGTGGCGGCTGGCGTCGTCATGGTGGCGGTTTCTGGCCGGGCGTCGCAGCCGGTGCTGCGATCGGCGGGCTCGGCTCCTACGCCTACTACGGTGGCGGGTACTACAACGATCCCTACTACTATGGCGACGACAGCTATTATGACGAACCGTCGGTCGCGGTGGTGCCGGATAGCGGTGGTGACTCGTCGGCTTATTGCGCGCAGCGATACAGATCCTACGATCCGGCCTCGGGCACGTATCTCGGCTATGACGGCCAGCGTCATCCCTGCCCGTAAGCAGGTCGACAACGCTTGACGGAAGAGGCGTCGCATCGGTGCGGCGCCTCTTTCGTTTGTCGCGCGCTCATCGCCTGTTTCGCGCGCAGCCCGCGCATCGCGCGGGAGTAACTATGCACGCGAACGCGAGGGACCTTTATTCACCGCACCGTGCATATCTACAATGATCCAATCCCAAATTGACCCGTCCCGCGATTCGCCTATATCACCGATGAATGTTGGGACTTCGATCTACTGGGAAATGTCATGCCGCGTATCCTCGTGGTAGATGACGATCCGATGGTCGGCGCGACCATCGAGGTTCTGCTCCAGCGTCAGGGCTTCGATGTCACGATGGCTGACGGCGGCGAAACGGGACTGGCTGCGCTCGAAGCGCAGACGTTTGACGTGATGCTGGTCGACATCTTCATGCCGCACATGCGCGGCTTCGAATCCATCCGCATCTTTCACGAGCGCGCCCCGGCGATCCCTCTGATCGCGATGTCCGGCTACGCCTTCGCCTCGTCTGCCTCGCCCTCCCCCGATTTCCTTCGCATGGCATTGGAACTCGGCGCGACACGCTGCCTGCGTAAGCCGTTCACGCCGGACGCACTCCTGACCACGATCCGGGAATGCCTTGGCGAGGCCGCGCAGCCGAAGGACAAGAAAGAAGCCCCTTGATCCCAACGCAGCGCGTCATTCTCGGTGCTGGACTTGCAATCCTCCTGATCATCACCGCCGCCTCGATCGGACTCGACGTCAAGTCGCGGTACGATGCCGCCTGGGTCAATCACACTATCGAGACGCAGAAGAAGATCTCCGATCTGCGCGTGCTGATGCGCCACGCCGAGAGCGCCGCGCGCGGCTACGAGATCTATCGCAACCCGAGCTTCAGCGACGAGTTTCAGGCGGTGCACGCCCAGCTCGCGCCGGCGCTCGCCGACCTCAAGCGCAGCCTGCGTGACAATCCCGATCAGGTCGCGCTCATCGAGGGCACCGAGCCGCTGGCGCTGCGCCGGGTCGAGATCGCCGCAGAGGTGATGCGCCTGCGCGCCGAGAACGACCAGGCCGGCGTTGCCGCGCTCCAGGGCAAGGGCGAGGGCCGCGGCCTGATGGACACGGTGATGGGCAATCTCGATCAGCTGAGCGCGGAGGAAGAGCGATTGCTCGCCGCCCGCGCCCTAAGTTCCCGCCGCACCGGCATCGTCTTGCTCGGCATCGATGTGATCGGCGCGCTGGTGATCCTGCTGCTGGTCGCGATGCTGATGCGCGAGAGCCAGCGCACCACGGTCGCGCTGAAGAGCACCCTGCTGGAGACCACGGCGGCGAAGGAGCAACTCGAGGCGGCCGTCGCCGAGCGCACCGAGCATCTCGTCAACGCGCATGACGAGCTGCGGCTGTCGGTGAACGTGCTCCAGAGCACGTTCCACAGCATGGCCGAGGCTGTGCTGGTGATCGACGCCGAGGGCACCGTCCTTCTGTCCAATCCGGCCGCGGAGCGCATCTTGCTGCATCGCGCCGGCATGAGCCTGCGCAATCTGCGCGCCCTGTCCGACGTGTTTCACGGCGACGGCGTCACGCCGCTCAGGGCCGACGAGCTGCCCTCGACGCGCGTGCTGCGCGGCGAGCAGTTCGAGAATCTGGAGATGATCGTCCGCCCGCATAACGGCAACGATCCCCGCCATCTGATGATCAGCGGCCGGCCGATGCGCGACGGACAAGGCAACGTCTCCGGCGCCGTGCTGGTCTATCACGACGCGACCACGTCGCGCGAAACCGAGCGACAGCTGCACCAGTCGCAGAAGCTGGATGCGATCGGCAAGCTGACGGGCGGCGTCGCGCACGACTTCAACAACATGCTCACGGTGATATCAGGCAATACCGAGACGCTGGTGGCGAGCCTGAAGCAGCAGCCCGAGCTCCAGCGCGTGGCGCGGCTGATCGACGATGCCGCCGAGCGCTGCGCCGAGCTGATCCAGCATCTGCTCGCCTTTGCGCGAAGGCAGCCGCTCCAGCCGCGCAATGTCGAGATCAACGGCGCGATCGCCGATATCGCCAAGCTGCTGCGCCCCACCCTCGGCGAGCAGATCCAGATCGAGACCGTGCTGGAACAGGGACCGATGACCGCGCACATCGATCCGTCCCGCCTCACCAACGCCGTGCTCAACATGGCGATCAACGCCCGCGACGCCATGCCGAACGGCGGCAAGCTGCTGCTCGAGACCCACCACGTCGTGCTCGACGAGGCCTATGCGCAGGCCCACGCCGAGGTGCAGCCCGGCCCCTACGTGATGCTCGCGGTCAGCGACACCGGCACCGGCATGTCAGCGGACATCCAGCAGAAGGCCTTCGAGCCGTTCTTCACCACCAAGGAGGTCGGCAAGGGCTCGGGCCTCGGCCTCTCCATGGTCTACGGCTTCGTCAAGCAGTCCGGCGGCCACATCAAGATCTACAGCGAGGAAGGCCACGGCACCACGATCAAGCTCTATCTGCCGCCCGGCGACGGCATGACGGACGCGGCGGCCCCCGTGGCGCCGCAGGCCGAAGGCGGCGCCGAGACCATTTTCGTGGTCGAGGACGACACGCTGGTGCGCAACTTCGTCACCGCGCAGCTGCAGAGCCTCGGCTACGACACGGTCGCCGCGCCCGACAGTCGGGCCGCGCTGGACATGATCGAGGCCGGCCAGGACTTCGACCTCCTGTTCACCGACGTCGTCATCCCCGGCGGCATGAGCGGCCGCGAGCTCGCCGAAGAGGTGGCCAAGCGCCGGCCGGGCGTGAGGGTGCTCTACACCTCCGGCTACACCGACAACGCCATCGTCCATCACGGCAAGCTCGACGACGGCGTGCTGCTGCTGACCAAGCCCTACCGCCGCAACCAGCTCGCCGAGATGATCCGGAAAGCGCTGAACGGCGGCGGGATGACGGCGGGCTAGAGCACTTTCTCACGGCTTCGAAAGCGCGCGGATTGTGTGTGCGCTCGGCTGAGAACTGCACTGAATTACGAATGCTCACTGACGTCATCCGCGGTCTCGCGGCGGGTGTCGATGTTGTTTCCGGGTGACAGGCGACCGAAATCAAGCGGTATTTCTGGCAGGCAAGACCATTCTCGTTGAGCCGTTTCGGCGAGCGAATATGTTGCGGTCTGTTTCTGAGGATTTCACCTCGGAATGGCCTGCGGGTCGGTGCCAAGGCTGCCGGTAATACAATTGATAATTGAATCGAGAATTGGTTCTTGTCCGACCCGGCGCCGTTTCAGGCTCCCTACATTGTTGGCGAGCACGGCTGTCGCACTGGCGCTGACGATCGTGTCGGTGCGCGCCGACGGCGGCGCTGGCGGAGCCGGTGGCAATGGCACGGGCGGCGGCGGTGGCGCGGCCGGTACCAGCGCCTCTCCTAACGGTGGGAATGGCGGTGACAACGCGACCGGACAAGGCGCGGGCGGCGGCGGCGGCGCTGCCGCAGGCGGCACCGGAGGCTCCGGGGGCACGGCGACCTCGGGCGGCGACGGCGGACTTGGCGGTGACGGCGGCAGCGTTGCCGGTGGCAACGGCGGCAATGGCGGCAACGGCAACTCAGCCCTGACTGCGGGTAGTGGCGGTGGCGGCGGCGGTGGCGGCGAAGGTGCGCTCGGTGCCGGCTCCGGTGGAGCGGGTGGCGCTGGCGGTCACGGCGGCGCCAGCGCGAGCGGCGCCGATGGTTCTGCTGTCATTGGTGGCCTTGATGCCAGCGCGGGAACGGGCAGCGGCGGCGTCGGTGGCGGCGGTGGTGCGGGTGGCGCCGGCGTGCAGGTCAGCGTCGGAGGCAGCACCCTTTCGATAGCGGCGACCGGCGGCGCGGGTGGGGTTGGTGGCAGTGGCGGCGCCGGCGGGAGCGGCGGCAATGGAGCCAGTGCTCTCTCCCTGGGCGTCGCTGGTGTGACCGGCGGGACCGGTGGCAACGTCCTCGGCAGCGGGGGCGCTGCCGGCGGCGGCGGCAATGGCGGCACCGCCGTGCAGGTCACCAGCGCAGGCACCACGACGGTCCAGCAAACGGTCGCCGGCGGCGATGGCGGCAGCGGCGGGCGCGGCGGTACAGCGGGTCACGGCGGGAGCGGTGGTGCGGGCGCTTCCGGCGCCAATGTTCTCGGCGCGCTCGATGGCGGGACCGGTGGAAACGGCGGCAATAGCGGGGTTGGTGCCGGCGGCAATGGTGCGATCGGCGGCAGCGGTGGCGACGGCATCCAGGTCACGGGTGGCGGCACCGTGACGATTTTGCAAAGCGTCACGGCAGGTACCGGCGGCAGCGGTGGCGCTGGCGGTGCAGGCAGCGCCGGCGGCATGGCCGGCAACGGCGGCAACGCGGGATCCAGCATCGGGCTCGGCGTAGCCGGCGGGCGCGGTGGCAATGGTGGCACCGGCGGCAGCGCCAGCGCCCACGCAGGCGATGGCGCCAATGGTGCCGACGGTGGCGTTGGTCTGCAGGTGACGAGCGGTGGCACGCTCTCAATTTCCCAAACGATCATGGGAGGCGCCGGTGGCAATGGCGGCGCTGGCGGCAACGGCGCCAATGGCGGCGCAAGCGGGATCGGCGGCGCCGGCGGCACAGGCGACAATGGCGCCAACGGGTCCTCCGGCTCCGGCTTTCTCAATGGCAACAACGGTCTGGTTGGTGGCGCTGGCGGCAACGGCGGGAATGGTGGCGCCGGCGGAAATGGCGGCATTGGCGGTAGCGGATCCAGCGGCGGCGATGGTGTCCAGCTCACGAACGGCGGGACCGTTACAGTTTCGGGCAACATCGCTGGTGGCGCCGGCGGGATTGGCGGCTCCGGCGGCAATGCCGGCAACGGCGCCGCCGGGGGCAACGGCAGTGACGCCGGCACAGCGGGCACCGGCGGTGCTGGCGCGAGTGCCCTTCTCCCGGCCGTCGCTGGCGGCAGCGGCGGCAGCGGCGCCGCTGGCGGAATGGGTGGCAACGGCGGGAGCGGAGGAAGCGCCGGCGATGCTGGCGTAGGTGGTCATGGCGGCGCCGGCGGCGCCGGCGCGACCATTTCAAACGGTGGCACGCTGACCAATCAAGGCATCATCACCGGCGGCGATGGCGGCCGCGGCGGCACCGCAGGCAGTGGCGGCAACGGCGGCGCCGGTGGCAATGCGGGCAACGGCGGTGTCGGCGGCGTTGGCGGCGCTGGCGGCAACGGCACCGCTGGCGTCAACGTGGTCGGCTCGACCGATGGCGGCAATGGCGGCAACGGCGGGACCGGCGGATTTGGCGGTGCCGGCGGCAATGCCGGCAACGGTGGCAGCGCCTCGAGCCGCGGCGGCGATGGCGGCTATGGTGGCACCGGCGGCGTTGGCGCCGCCTTCTCCAACGGCGGCACGCTGATCAATCGCGGCACGATCACCGGCGGCAATGGCGGCATCGCCGGGGCCGCGGGCATGGGTGGCCTCGGCGGCACCGCGGGCAGCGCCGGCAGCGGTGGTGTCGGCGGCTCCGGCGGCGTCGGCGGTGCCGAGGCCTTGGCCGCCAGTGGCGGCACGAACGGCACCACGGGAACGAACGGCTTCTCCGGCGTGAGCGGCAGCGCCGGCGCGAGCGGTAGCTCCGGCAGCAGCACCGTCACCGCCGGGGTCTCCGGCGCGGTCGGCGCAGGCGGCGCCGGCGTCATCGGCACCAATCTCAGCATCATCAACAGCGGATCGATTTCCGGCGGTCTCGCCGGCGACGGCGTCACGCGTGCCAACGCCATCACCTTCACCAGCGGCACCAACACGCTGCAGCTTCAGGCCGGCTACAGCTTCAGCGGCAACGTCGTCGATCAGACGGGCAACGGCACCTTGCAGTTCGGCGGCAGCACCAACCCCACTGCTTCTTTCGACGTTTCGCTGATCGGCGCCGCTGCGCAGTATCGGGGCTTCGCGAACTTCGAGAAGACGGGCGCTTCGACCTGGACGCTGAGCGGCACCAATACCGCTGCATTGCCCTGGTCGATCGCCGCCGGCACGCTGCTGGTGAACGGCTCGCTGGCCAATTCGACCATGACCGTGAACGCCGGCGGCACGCTTGGCGGCACGGGCACTGTCGGCGCAACGACGATCAATGCCGGTGGCACGTTCATGCCTGGAGCCGTCAACACGCCGGGGACGTCGACGACGGTCGCCGGCAATCTGGCCTTCCAATCGGGCGCGCTCTACGTCGTTGCGGTCGATCCATCGACGTCGAGCTTCGCCAATGTCACGGGCGCGGCGACGTTGACGGGCGCGACCGTGGTCGCGAATTTCCTGCCCGGCAGCTATGTCTCGAAGACATACACGATCCTGACCGCGGCCGGCGGACGTGGCGGCACGACGTTCGCGGGCATCACCAATGTCGGACTGCCGACGGGCGCGAGCGATACGCTGAGCTATGACGCCAACAACGCCTATCTGAACCTGACGGCCGCCTTCACCAATTACACCGGCCTCAACGTCAACCAGCAGAACGTCGCCAACGCGCTGACCTACGCCTTCAACAATAACGGCAGCCTTCCGATGGGCTTCTTCGGACTCGATCCCACCGGCTTGACCCAGGTCTCCGGCGAGAGCGCCACTGGCTCCCAGCAGACGACGTTCAACGCGATGAACCAGTTCATCGGCGTGATGACGGATCCATTCATCTCCGGTCGCAGAGGTCCCGTCAGCGCCGGCGGCCCGCCGAACGCGTATGCCGAGGACAGCTCGGCTTACGCGGCACGCGGTCGAACTGTTGGCGAGCGCGACGCGTATGCGGCGATGTCCACCAAGGCGCTGCCAGCCCCGACCTTCGAACAACGCTGGAGCGTGTGGGCCGCCGGCTTCGGCGGGTCGCAGACCACGGCCGGCAACGCCATCATCGGCTCGAACAACAGCGCGAGCAGCATCTACGGCATCGCGGTCGGTGCGGACTATCGGGTCTCGCCGGACACGCTCGCGGGATTTGCGCTGGCGGGCGGCCGCACCGGCTTCAACGTCAACGGCCTCGGCTATGGCAGCTCCGACCTGTTCCAGGCCGGCGGCTTCGTTCGCCATAACATCGGTGCGGCCTACATCATTGCTGCGCTGGCCTATGGCTGGCAGGACATCACGACCAACCGCATCGTCACGGTCGCCGGCATCGACCACCTGCGCGCCGAGTTCAATGCGAACGCGTATTCGGGTCGCGTGGAGAGTGGCTACCGCTTCGTCATGCCGAAGCTGGGCGGTCTCGGCATCACCCCTTACGCCGCAGGGCAATTCACCACATTCGACCTGCCGGCCTATGCCGAAAGTGTCGTCGCCGGCTCCCTGTTGTTTGCACAGACCTATGCCGCCAAGAACGTGACCGACACGCGCAGCGAGCTCGGCATTCGCACCGACAAATCATTCGCCATGCAGAACGGCATCATCACGCTGCGCGGCCGCCTTGCATGGGCGCATGATTTTAATCCGGATCGTTCGATTGCTCCGACCTTCCAGTCGCTGCCGGGCGCAAGCTTCGTCGTCAACGGTGCGGCGCTGGCGCCCGACTCCGCGCTGACCACAGCCTCGGCCGAATGGCAGTGGACCAACGGCTGGTCTGCCGCCGCGACGTTCGAGGGCGAGTTCTCGAATGTCACGCAAAGCTATGCCGGCAAGGGCGCGATCCGCTACGCATGGTGATGCCTGGTTCTCGAGCTAGCGCGTCGCCAGCACCACGGCCGCCAGCGTGAAGGTCAGCGCGGCGATCTGGCCCGGTCCCAACGGCTCGCCCAGCGCCAGCGCGGAGGCGACTACGCCAATCACCGGCACTGCCATGGTGCCGATCGCGGCGACCGAGGCCGGCAGCCGCGCCAGTGCCGCGAACCAGCTGACATAGGCAATGCAGAACTGCACCACGGTGGAATAGACCAGCAACCACCAGCCGACCGGCGTCACCAGCGAAAGATGCGTGGTCTCGACCAAGAGGCCGATGATCGAGATCGGCAGGCAGCCGATCCCGATCTGCCAGGCCGCGGCCGTGATCGGCGGCAGATGGATCGGGTACTTCTTCGAGAACACCGTGCCGACGGCGAAGCCGATCGCGCCGCCCAGCGCCATGATGATGCCCGGCAGCTTCTCCACGCTTGCGGCAAAGCCGTTGCCGCCCATGATCGAGGCCAGGCCGACGAAGGCCATCACCAGCCCCAGCGTGCGCAGCACGGTCGGCCGCTCGCCCAGCACTGGCCAGGCGATCAGCGAGGCCCAGACCGGCATGGTGTAGGCGATCAGCGCCGCCTCGCTGGCCGGCAGCCAGAGCAGCGCCAGGCCCATCAGCACCATCCAGCCGGTGACGTTGAGGACGGCGGCGGTCAGTAAGCGCGGCCAGATCCCCGGCCCCACCTTGAGGCTCTGGCGGCGGATCAGCGCGAGGGCGGCGAGCAGCACCGCGCCCAGCACGCCGGTCACCCCGCGCAGCGTCAGCGGCGGCAGCTCAGACAGCAGGAATTTCGTCACCGGCCAGTTGAAGCCCCAGCCGATCGAGGTAATGGCGAGGAACATCAGGCCGGCCGGGGCGATGCGCGGTCGCGCATCCCGGCGAGTCGAATCAAGCATGTGGGGTACCCGGCAAAATCGCGGTCAGCTTGGCGCGGATTCGCACGCGCCACCACCACCCCGGCGGGCATGCCTGCCCTCACCTTCCGTAGCCCTACGTGAGTCCCGCTGAGGCAACCCCGGTCCCGAAAAATATACCTGCCCTGTGAACAGTGGGGTGAAGGGTCCGTATCGTCACGGGATGCAAATTTTTTTGGTTGGGAATCCCTGAGGACTCACTGATACTTGGCTCAACAACAGGCGCGGGCTTGCCCCCTGTTATCCCCCGCAATCCACCATATTTAGTATTTGATTCAGGAACTCGCACTAGTTCTTGACGGGCGCAACGGAGAGTCCTAGCTTTCGGTCCGTTCGGCGCGAGTGAGTTTGCGTCCCGCCGGCACTCCCCCAAAGGGTCTCGCAAATCGTCACTCCGCCAAGCCAGCCAAAGGCCGCGGATGAGGGCTTGTCTGCCCTCGAAATGCAGACCTTCGGGCGCCAGAACGGGCCGGCAACAGGCTCGGATGGCATTGGTTGAAGTGGCGTGTGGGGCGTTGAACGCATGTCGCGCACATCCCCTTGGGGGCGGATGGGTGTGGACATGCCGGCGGATGAGAACCATCGCGCCGGGAGAAACTGGGCCGGATCCACCGGCTGAACTGCGAAGCCTTTGGGCCGATGAGGCCCTTGGAGGAATCGCGAACCGAAATAGCGACCCGGGCGCCTTGCGGAGGCAGTCCGGCAGATAAAAGGACGGGGCAAGACCATGCGGATTGAGCGGCGCCACACCACTTCGGGACAGTCACCTTACGCCGGGATCGATTTCCGGCTGACCACGTCGGAGATCCGGAATCCCGACGGCTCGGTCGTGTTCAAGCTTGAGAACGTCGAGGTGCCGACCGAGTGGTCGCAGGTCGCCTCCGACGTGCTCGCCCAGAAGTACTTTCGCAAAGCCGGCGTCGCCGCGCGCCTGAAGAAGGTCGAGGAGGAGTGCGTCCCCTCCTTCCTGTGGCGCTCCGTGCCCGACACCGAGGCGCTCGCCGCTCTCCCCGAGAAAGAGCGCTTCGTCAGCGAGCTCTCGGCCAAGCAGGTGTTCGATCGTCTGGCCGGCTGCTGGACCTATTGGGGCTGGAAGGGCAACTACTTCTCCTCCGACGAGGACGCCCAGACCTTCTATGACGAGATCCGCTACATGCTCGCCATGCAGATGGTCGCGCCGAACTCGCCGCAATGGTTCAACACCGGTCTGCACTGGGCCTATGGCATCGACGGCCCCGGCCAGGGCCACTATTACGTCGACCCCTTCACCGGCAAGCTGACCAAGTCCAAGTCCGCCTACGAGCACCCGCAGCCGCACGCCTGCTTCATCCAGGGCGTCGGTGACGACCTCGTCAACGAGGGCGGCATCATGGACCTCTGGGTCCGCGAAGCGCGCCTGTTCAAATACGGTTCCGGCACCGGCTCCAACTTCTCCCGCCTGCGCGGCGAAGGCGAGAAGCTCTCCGGCGGCGGCCGCTCGAGCGGCCTCATGAGCTTCCTCAAGATCGGCGACCGGGCAGCCGGCGCGATCAAGTCGGGCGGCACCACGCGCCGCGCGGCCAAGATGGTCGTCGTCGACGTCGATCACCCCGACATCGAGACCTATATCGACTGGAAGGTGAAGGAGGAGCAGAAGGTCGCGGCTCTCGTCACCGGATCCAAGATCAACCAGAAGCACCTCAAGGCGGTGCTGAAGGCCTGCGTGAACTGCGAAGGCTCGGGCGACGATTGCTTCGATCCCGAGAAGAACCCGGCGCTCCGCCGCGAGATCAAGCTCGCGCGCCGCAGCCTTGTGCCTGACAATTACATCAAGCGCGTGATGCAGTTCGCCAAGCAGGGCTACAAGGACATCCAGTTCGACGTCTATGACACCGACTGGGATTCGGAAGCCTACCTCACCGTTTCGGGCCAGAACTCCAACAACTCGGTCTCGCTGAAGGACGACTTCCTCCGCGCCGTGGAAACGGATGGCGACTGGAACCTCGTGGGACGCACGACGAAGAAGATCACCAAGACGCTGAAGGCGCGCGACCTCTGGGAAAAGATCGGCTACGCCGCCTGGGCGTCGGCCGACCCGGGCCTGCACTTCAACACCACCATGAACGACTGGCACACCTGCAAGGCGTCCGGCGACATCCGCGCGTCCAATCCGTGCTCGGAATATATGTTCCTGGACGACACGGCGTGCAACCTCGCCTCCGCCAACCTGCTGACCTTCTACAACACCGAGACCAAGCAGTTCGACGTCGCCGGCTACGAGCACCTCTGCCAGCTCTGGACCATCGTGCTCGAAATCTCCGTGATGATGGCGCAGTTCCCGTCGCGCGCGATCGCCGAGCTCTCCTACGAGTTCCGCACGCTCGGCCTCGGCTATGCCAACATCGGCGGCCTGCTGATGACCATGGGCCTGTCCTATGACAGCAAGGAAGGCCGCGCGCTCTGCGGCGCCCTCACCGCTGTGATGACCGGCATCACCTACAAGACCTCGGCGGAGATGGCGGCCGAGCTCGGCACCTTCCCGGGCTACAAGAAGAACGCCGCGCACATGCTGCGCGTGATCCGCAACCACCGCCGCGCCGCCCACGGCCAGTCCAACGGCTACGAGGCGCTCTCGGTGAACCCGGTGCCGATGGACCTCGTCTCCTGCCCGCAGGCTGACCTCGTCAGCCACGCGCAGGCCGCCTGGGATGCGGCGCTCGAGCTCGGCGAGAAGCACGGCTATCGCAACGCCCAGACCACGGTGATCGCACCGACCGGCACGATCGGCCTCGTGATGGATTGCGACACCACCGGCATCGAGCCCGACTTCGCGCTGGTCAAATTCAAGAAGCTCGCCGGCGGCGGCTACTTCAAGATCATCAACCGCGCGGTCCCCGCGGCGCTGCGCGCGCTCGGCTATCGCGAGAGCGAGATCGCGGAGATCGAAGCCTACGCCGTCGGCCACGGCTCGCTCTCCAACGCGCCGGCCATCAACGCCTCGACGCTGAAGGCCAAGGGCTTCACCGATGAAGCCATCGCCAAGGTCGAAAAGGCCCTGCCGACCGCCTTCGACATCAAGTTCGCCTTCAACAAGTGGACCTTTGGCGAGGATTTCATCCGCGACCAGCTCGGCATCGGTGCCGAGGCGATCGCAGCCCCCGGCTTCGACCTGCTTCAGGCCGTGGGCTTCACCAAGCGCGAGATCGAGGCGGCCAACGTCCACATCTGCGGCGCGATGACGGTGGAAGGTGCCCCGCACCTGAAGGCCGAGCACTATTCGGTGTTCGACTGCGCCAATCCCTGCGGCAAGATCGGCAAGCGCTATCTGTCGGTCGAGAGCCACATCCGCATGATGGCGGCGGCCCAGCCCTTCATCTCGGGTGCGATCTCCAAGACCATCAACATGCCGAACGACGCCACGGTGGAGGACTGCAAGTCCGCCTACATGCTGTCGTGGAAGCTCGCGCTGAAGGCCAACGCGCTCTATCGCGATGGCTCGAAGCTCTCCCAGCCGCTCAACTCGCAGCTCATCGCCGACGATGAGGACGAGGAGGATGCGGCCGAGTCACTCTACGAAAAGCCGATGGCGGCGCGTGCCACCCAGGTCTCGGAAAAGATCGTCGAGAAGCTGGTCGAGCGCATCATCGTGATGCGCGAGCGCGAGAAGATGCCGGATCGCCGCAAGGGCTACACCCAGAAGGCGGTCGTCGGCGGCCACAAGGTCTACCTGCGGACCGGCGAATATGACGACGGCCGTCTCGGCGAGATCTTCATCGACATGCACAAGGAAGGCGCAGCGCTCCGCTCCTTCATCAACAACTTCGCCATCGCGGTGTCGCTGGGCCTCCAGTACGGCGTGCCGCTCGACGAATATGTCGACGCCTTCACCTTCACCCGCTTCGAGCCGGCGGGCCCCGTGCAGGGCAACGACAGCATCAAGTACGCGACCTCGATCCTCGACTACGTCTTCCGCGAGCTCGCGGTGAGCTACATGTCGCGCTTCGATCTCGCCCATGTCGATCCGACCGAGTCGAACTTCGACGCGCTCGGCAAGGGCGTCGAGGAAGGCAAGGAGCCGGACGAGACCCAGCACGCGACCAAGCTGGTCTCGCGCGGCCTCACCCGCTCCCGCACCGACAACCTCGTCGTGATGCGCGGCGGCTCCACCGCGGTCGCCCAGGGTAACGACAGTGCCCCGACCGGTGGCAGCAAGGTCACGGCGCTGGCCTCGCACGGCGCAAGCGCGCGGGTCGGCGATGCCCTGGAAGGCGCGGTCGCGCTGAAGCAGGAAGTGGCCCACGACCTGTCGCCGACGGAGAAGCTCGAGCAGCTCCAGTGGAGCAAGTCCGGCACCGCGCAGACCCTGGTTCCCAGCAAGGCCGAGCGCCGCGCGGAAGCCAAGGCCAAGGGCTACGAAGGCGAGATGTGCTCGGAGTGCGGCAACTTCACGCTGGTGCGAAATGGCACGTGCATGAAGTGCGATACTTGCGGCAGCACGACCGGGTGTTCGTGAGCACCACGTTATAGTCGCAGCCTTGGCGAGACCCGCTGATCGACTCAGCGGGTCTTTTGCTATTGGTCCCCAGCGAATATTCAGCTGCAAACGCACCCGCAGCGGGCGAGCTAACCATGAAGTTCCGACTTCTATATGAGGGTCCGATCGCACCAAAAAGCGGGCGACCGAACGCCCCTTCCGGGGGCGTTCGAACTCGCACCTAGCTTTGGTAATCGGGATTTCCGTCGATACGACCGCTGAGAGCAATTGAGCGAAAATGGCCTTTCGCGATGAAGCGCCAGTTTCTGCGGCTGGCGGCGGATATCGGCAATTCGTAGCTCGGATCAGGGTAGCGATATCTGGGAAGGGTGTAGGAATGGGTGGAGCGTTCGCTCCACCCATCCTACGAGACCTCACGGCTCATCATTCGCCGGCGCGTTGCGGCGTGCTTGCCTTGCGGCTTGTCTTGCGTCTTTTCTGGCAACCCAGTGCGCGCGAAATCGCTTCGCGGCATGAAACGCCCGCGGCGCCACGACCTGAAACGCTATGGAGGCAACGCCGGCGACAAATCCCTTCACCACGTCAAAAGCGAAATCGGGTCCAAAATACTCCCACATGACCCTGCATCCTTCTTCGCGAAGGCACCGCCGGGCAGTCGTGGGCTGACATGAAAAATGGAAAGGCCCCGTCCGTCACCGGCGGGGCCTCAAGAAAAATCCCTGCACGCGCCGTTGCGCGCACGCGAAAATCTCTCGGTTCACCCGCTCATGGTGGACACGATGAAAGAGCTGCAAAGCATGGCCGTGCGATTGAAAACGCCCATAGCGATCATCCCGAAATTGCCAAATGCCGACCCGCCGGTGCGCATCGCCGAGCAAGCGCACGAGGGTATAGTGTCGGTGCTAAAGAAGCAGACCCGAGGGCTGCCGTCTGTGTGCCATTTCACAATTGGCGGAAGACTTTTATAAGGCGTGATGAGCAAGCGTGGCCCGCAGGAAGGACCGCCATGAACGGCAATCGCTACTACGGGGTTCGGGTCGAGGGCGCCAAATACGGCGTGGGTTTTGGCTCCGCACTCGCCATCGCAATCTCCTACACCAACAATCATTCGATCCTGTGGGCGATCATCCACGGCATCTTGGGCTGGCTCTACGTGGTCTATGTCGCCCTGTTCGGGTGACGACGAACGCGCGAGGACCAGGACGCCCGTCATTGCGAGCCACCGGGTCCGCGCGGAGCGCGGCCCGATGACGGGCGCTGCGAAGCAGTCCAGGCCGTCACCCGCGAATTGCGCCTTGCCGATGCCCGGCAAAATCTCACCACATGGCCGCCACGCAAGCGACAACCCACAATCGCGATTTCAGCGCAAACACGACGGAGGCTTGCGGCTTCAGCGATATTCAGGAGTCATTTGCAATGTTGAGTGCGGGCGAAAATAAGACAACGGGAAAATCCGGCCGGCGCGGCGCGAAGAAGAAGGCCGGGCAACGGACCAGGGCCGGCGAGCAACACGCAGCTGCAGCCCATCAACTGCCGGATGCCTCGGCGGAGATCAGCCAAGAGACTAAGCAAGAGAACAAGCAAGAGAACAGGCAAGAGGCCGAGCAAGAGATAAGGCAAGAGACGAGCCGAGAGATCAGTGCTCAGGTACCCTCGGCTGCAGCCTTGCCGGGCGAGGCTTCCGGGATGGAGATCGCTGCAAGCGCGCCCGTCGCACCGGTGGAACCCTCCCAGGCCAGCCCGCAGGCGATTGCCGATGCCTATAGCGACTACACGAGGACGTCGCTTGAGCACGCCTGGAACTTCCTGGGAAAGCTCGCGGCGGCGCGCTCACCCGTCGAGGCCTTTCAGCTTCAGATGGAGTACGCGAAACAGGTGTGCGGATCGTTGATCGCCGAATCCCAGAAGATCGCCGAGTTGCATGGACAATTGACCAGACAAAGGGTCATGCATTTTGAGGGGTTCGTGGCCAAGCTCACCCAGACGACGCTCGAAATCCGCGCGACACGTCACTAACGACAACTGCGTACTCCGACGCAGGGGGGAGCGAGCGTAGCCCGGATGGAGCGACTTGTCCGCCGTAGCTCGAAGAGCGAAGGCGGAAGCGAAATCCGGGCTACCTGCCGCGGTCTCGGCATCGGCTAACGCATGATCCGGAAAAGTGCGAAGCGGTTTTCCGAAAAGATCATGCTCAAACAACAACCTAAAGCGCGATGACGATTCATCCCAATCTCATCGCGCTTTAGCCGGTTGTCTTGGCCCGCTGCACTTCGTGCGGGTGGCGACGATCGCCACGCCGATTTGACTTGCGAACGTAGGTGACGAGTGCCTCGGGGTTCTCGAGCTTGATCTTCAGCGCCGCGACCAATGCGTCCTCGGCTTCGATCGTGAGCACCTTGGCACGCACCCCGAGCTTCAACCCGACAGTATATGACGTCATGGCAGACTCCACGGGTCCAAGCTTCCACCGTACCTCAATCGGCGTCCCTTCGGAACAGCCCTACTCGACACATCCCCTTTCGCCGCCGAACAAAACCGGATCACGACCGCTCTACCAGGATCGGTGAACCGAGCTCTTCGAAATGAAAGAGCTGAAAGACCCGCTGGCCGTTGAAGTCGAGCACTCTCAAATCATCGGTCTCGTGCAGATTGCTTTCGACCGCGTGAAAGTGCCCGCCGTAGCGCTCTCTGGCGAGCGACAAGGGAACCTCGAACGCGACGAACTTGCCGATACCTTTTTGCCTGAGCACCCCAAGGAGCTTCTGGTCGTCCAGGGACTGGTGCGAGGTGAGAATGAGCAGCGGACCGCTCGCCGTGAGCAGCAGAAGCGATTTCATTGGATCCTCCTTTGCGCCCCTCCCTACCTGATCTTCGCCAGGACTCCTTCAGGCGCTCCAGCTCCGTACGAACCTGCGCCTCCATGGCGTCTTGCAATGCGAGTATGCCCTGCTGGACAATTCTGCGGAGGCCTTTCTGTCCAGATTCTGCTTCCAATCCCGGATGGCTTGCTTGGTGGCCTTTTGGGCCTCCGACGTCGTCTTAACGTACTCCTTCATGTGGGCGTCGGCCATTGAGCATGTCTGGCACTCCCGGGCCGCGGCCGGACCTGAAAGAAGCAGGGCGAGTGTCGCGGTAGAGACCCTCATGGCGCTTCCTCCCGCGATAGCACAGCACGTCGCAGGGATGCCCCGGGGAGCAGCGCCCGGCTGCTTCAGCAACCGTAGCCCGCCATAATTTCTCCTTCGCGCGCGCGTTGTGTTGGACAACGGTGAGGCCTATCCTTCCGACGATCGGACTGCCGCACTCCCATTGACGCCCGACTGGATGGAGCGCGCATCGGTGCCTGAAGCGAACGACCCCAAGCCTGATACCGACAAGCCTGATACCGACAAGCCTGAGGCCCACAAGCCTGAGGCCGCCAAGCCGGACGAGGTGCGCGCCGATGGCGGGCTGGCACGGGCCTATGACCAGATCAAGAGCGCAGAGCAAGACCTTGCGCGGCTGGACCGGCTGGTTTCCGGAATGGAACGCGGCAACGAAGCCCCGCGGGCCTCGCAGGCCAGCGCCGGTGCGAAGGCAGCCGAGGGTCCCAAGGACAAGGTGCCGGCACCGGTTAGCAAGGTGGGCAATCAAGGCCTGAAGGGAGATCGGACCATGCTGCGTGCCTTGGTTGGCCTCGTGTTGGCGATCGGCCTTCTCGGCGCCGCCTTCGCTTCGCAATATCGCGATGAGGCCAAGTCGATGACCAGGTCCATCATGGCGCGATGGGCTCCGCCGGCCGCGAGCGAACCCGCGCGAGCGTCCGTGGTCGAAAGTCCGGCGCAACCGCCGGCCGTGCAACTGGCTGCTGCGGATGGGCCCAGTCCGGTGCCCGCGCCGCCGCTCGGCAAGGAAACGGAAAGCGCTCCAAGAACTGACGCTCCAAGAGCTGAGGCTCCAAAACCTGACGCTGCAAGACCTGACGCGCCAAGAACCGGCGCCACGGCGCCTGATCCGTCATCGTCCGATCTCGCGCAATCGCTCAAGACCATCACCAGCGAGCTTGCGAGCATCAACGGAAAGCTCGAGCAACTGAAAAGCCGCAACGAGCAGACGCTGCGCGAGCAGGCCGACACCATTCAACAGCTCAAGGCGGCGCAGGAGAAGGATGCCGCGGACAATGCGCGCCTCGCCGCACAGGTCCAGGCGCTGCAAACGCAACTGACGACGTCAGCCGCGCCTGCACCCGCGAAACCGGTCGTGCGGAGCGCGACGAGCAACGAGACGGCTGCGCCTGCACGGCCGCACGTGCAAGCGACCGCCCCCCGGCGGCCCAGGCCACCGCCGCCGCGAGGACGCTGGATGCCCCCGCCCTATATGGCCGACCCCTACGATCCGGATTGGTAAGCCGTCAGCGTTCTCGGCCAAGAGGCTTGGTGCCAAGAGCCTTGGTGCCAAGAACCTTGGTGCTATGCTGCGCGGCGATCGGCCGGCAGGCCCTCGGCCAGATCTGTGCGACGTCACGACGGGCCTCGGCATGAAGGAGCAAGCCCATGACCAGGCACCTTTCACGCGTCCTGTTGACCCCAATGATGCTTCTGTTTGCAGTCTGCGCGGCCAGCGCCGCAGACGGCTGCGGCACCGGTTGCCACGCCACCGTTTCCGGCGCGTGCGTGGTCGATGGCTGGGCAACGGGTGCGCGGGTCTGGAATCAATGTCCGGCCACGTCGCGTGCGCGTCCGCCTTGCGGCGGTTCGGATTACGTCTGGGACTCTCGCAAACGGGCTTGTTTCCCGTCGACGCGCGATTGGCTTTGAAGCCCAGCCCGCAGGATGGGGGCGCGCGAGCGCTCACCCCATCCTGCGAACTACGCTCTACGCCCGCCTCACCGTACCTCGCACACCGACACCGTGGCTGCGATCCCGGTCGGCTCGAGCTCTTCCGTCGCAAGCTCCTCGCTGCAGTACTCGCCGACCGAGACGTCCTTCATCCTGCGCTTGACCTGCTCGCACGTCTTGCGGACGTCTTCCGTGAAGAGCGCGCATTCCTCGATGCGCTTGAAGATCTTCCGCCCCTCGTCGCGATACCCCGCTGCCGTCTCGCGCATGAAGGCGATCGCATCATGGACCTGGGCTGTCAGCGCCTCGCATTTTCGCGCGGCATCGATCAGCTCGGCGCCCATGGCCTCGATCTCTTTCGCAGCGGACTCATAGTCACGAATGACCGCCTCTGCACTGAGCGCGCCCACGCGCGTGACCCCCTCGGTGTGCTCGACGTAATCGGGCAGCGCAATTGAAGCAATCGAGCTTCCCGTGCGCACCGATGCAATGTCCGCCTCGAGCTGGACCAAGTTTACGCCTTCACGTCTGCGCAATTGTTCGACACTTGCCATGATTGACCCTCCCAATACGCTCCCCGTACCCCAAACGGCGCTGAGTGTATTACGTGGATAAGCGACCTTCTAATCAGATATGTCGTTGACAGTCGCAGCTTTGCCATTTTTGTGCAGTTTCCGCCGCGGCACGCAGCGATGATGGATGTCATCAACGCTCAACCTCTCATAGTTGCGGTTCGAATTGCGGTGACGGTGCACCCAACTCTCAGAGGACAGGGACGAATCGTTGCAGTGATACCCCCACACGATCCATAGGATGGGTGGAGCGAGTCGATCCCCATCGACCCCGTCAGGTGATGGATTTCGCAAAGCCTCAACTCATCCACGCGCTCCCACCAGACCCATGCCACGAAAAAGCAAACGCCTCCTCCCCCGCCTTCGCAGCGTCCGGCGAGGCGCCCGGTGGATGCGAAAGAGGTTCGCGCGCGCACCGCGGATGGTTCGGATCGCAGGCAGCGTGGCGATCCTGCTTGCGGTCGCTGCGCTTCTGAACATCGTCTATCACGTCATCCGCAAGCCGACCGAGCTGTTCGTCCTTGTCGGCAACGCGCTCGACAAGGAGCCGGCCGAGAACTGGCGGCAATACGGGCCGCTGTTCCGAAGCTTTTCCACCGCGACGATCACGCCCGAATTGCTGGCCGCGCTGGCGCAGGTCGAGAGCTCGGGCAATCCCGTGGCGCGCACCTACTGGCGCTGGCGATTGAGCCTCAATCCGCTCGCGATCTACCGGCCCGCCTCCAGCGCCGTCGGCCTCTACCAGATGACCGATCCCGCCTACGCCGACGCCGCACGGTTCTGTGTCCGCGGCAACGCGGTCACGGAGACCGGTTGCGGGTTCACGGGCCTCTATAGCCGCGCGATCCCGAGCCACGCCATCGAGCTGGCATCGGTGTATCTGGACCGCAACGTGGCTGACGTTCTCGCTCGCGCGGGCGATGTGAAGGCAAGCCGCGAGCAGAAGCAGGATCTGGCCGCCTTCATCCATCTCTGCGGCGCCGGTCCCGCCACAGCCTACGCGCGCCGCAAGTTTCAGATGATCGCCGACGAACGCTGCGGCGATCACTCGGTTGCAAGCTATATCGCCAGGGTCAACGCGATGAAGCGGCAGTTCCTGCGGCTATCGGCGGATGACCCGTAGGGTGGGTTTGCCTGCGGCTGCGCGAAGCGCACCAGCCTAGACATTCATGGTCGCGAGGGCGCGCGTCCCTATATGCGGGTGCTTTCCGCCGCGCGCTTGCGCCCTACCTGATCTTCGCCAGGCACTCCTTCAGCCGCTCCAGCTCGGAACGAACCTGCGCCTCCATCGCGTCCTGCAATGCGAGTATGCCCCTGCTGGACAATTCGGCGGAGGCCTTTCGGTCCAGATTCTGCTTCCAGTCCCGGATTGCTTGCTTCGTGGCCCTTTGGGCCTCCAACGTTGCCTTAGAGTACTCCTTCATGCAGGCGTCGGCCATTGAGCATGTCTGGCACTCCTGGGCGGCGGCCGGGCTTGAAAGAAGCAGGGCGAGTATCGCGGTAGGGACTCTCATGCTGATTCCTCCCGCCCAGGAGCATAGCACGTCTCGGGGATGCCTCGAGGAGCAGCGCGCAGGATGGGTGGAGCGCTTGCGAAACCCATCATTCCATGACGGCCATTGATGGGTTTCGCTTCCGCCTTCGCTCTTCGAGCTACGGCGGACAAGTCGCTCTACCCATCATACGCATCTATTCCTCTACCACCAGTACGGCCACCGCCATCCCTCGTAGCGGACCCATGACGACACATAGGGCGGACCGTTCGGATCGACCCGGTCGTCTTCAGGGCGATAACGATATCGTGGAACAATGTAGTAATCCCACGGCGTCGGCCTGAGCACGGGCGCCGTGACGATAAGCCTCTGCTGTGGTTCGCGAACCACTTGGGCCTTCCGCGTCCGGGCCTCAGCGCCCGATATCCCGAGGTTGCACAGCACCAGGGCCGTTCCGAGCGCACACGCGGCGGTGATGATCTTCATGCGTTGGTCTCCTTCCCTGGAAGAGTGCAAAAGGACGCAAGGCAAGGCAAGCTAAATTCGCTCGCGCTACGTGCGCGCGCGGCGCAGAGCCTCCTCCAGCTTTTTCCTTTGCTTGTCCCACCGGCCCTGCTCGGCCTCGGCGCGTTCGTCGAGCACAGCCCGCTCGGCTTCGATCGCCTCCGCCTTCGCGGCGTGCTCCCGCCTCGCATTGTCCAGCGCCGCCTGGGCCGTGGCCACCGCCTTGTCGCGGCGCGCGCGCTCCTTGGCGCGCTCCTTGGCGAGGGCGACCTCTTCCTTGCGTCGCTCGGCGTCCCGCCGCCGCTCTTCCTTCTCGAACGCCGCGGCGGCTTTGCGCGCGTCCTGATCGTCAATCTTGCGTGACTGTTTTGTTACGCCCTCGGCCGGAGGCTGCTTCGACTCGGATTTGGACTCGGGCTTGGACTTGGAGTTGGAGTTGGGTTTGGGTTTTCGCTTGGCCTCATCGTCGGCGAGATCGGTCGGCAGCGCGGCGTTCTCGGTGAACGGGCCGCCGGAGCCGACCGGACGCCGGAGCACGACGCCCGGGCTTGCCATGGTCGCCGCGACGATGTCGGGGTCGTCGGTCTCCCTCGCGGCGCCCTGATGGAAGAGGTTGGAGCTCGCGCCCCAGGCCTCCAGCGCCGCCTTCATCGAGGGTGCGGCGACCGCCTGGTCGTAGAAGCCGAGCGAGGTCTGGTAGGTCTTCAGTTTTCTCTTCAGGTCTTTCGGCATGTCTCCCCGCGGCCCGGCGAAGCACCTCTCCCTCGCACCGGCGCCACCATGCCATAGTGCCCCTGTTTTGCCCGACGAGTCAAATTTTATTCGGGATCACCGAAATCGATCCGAGGCAAGCAACGATCGGGATTGCCGACGGTGCAGCACAATATTCGGTCCCGCAGACCCCTGAAATCACGCGAGTTTTCTACGGTGCATGGGGTTGTTTTCGACATTTTTGTTGGCCGGACAGTTCCGCGAGGTGTGCCCCTACGCCGCGTCGACGTCCTCAGGCGGCGGACCTGCGACGAGCCCGTCGAGGCCGACCATCAGCAAATCGGCAATGTGCATCAGCTGGTAGAGCGGAATGTCGGCCTCGCCGTTCTCGGCCAGCGCCAGGAAGGCGGGCGTCACGCCGATGCGCTCGGCGAGCTGGACTTCGGTGTAGCCGCGGGTCTCGCGCGCCGCTCTGACGCGCGCACCGATCCCGAGCCGATGCCGGGACTGCTCGTCCGCGGTCATCATGACGGCCTGTTCGTCCGGGCTCGCATAACCCTCGGCGAACGCGGTGCCGATCAGTCTGCCTTTGCGCCAGGCGACGCGGCAGTCCTTGCGCAGTCCGCTGCTGAAGACCAGCGTGAACTGCTCGGCGACCCATAGCGACGAGTTGAGCTGCAGGCGGGCGCCGGTGCCGGAGACATCGCGGATCGTGCAGGGCACGCTGATGAGGCTGCCGGTGCCGTTGTCGAACTCGACAATCCCGGTTCGCAACGTCTGATGTCTGGCAGCGGCACGATGCTCGCTCATGACCTGGACTCCCAAAGCTTGCGGCAGCGTCGAACGGCGTAGCCGACGCATCCGTATGATCAGGACATGGATACCGCGGAATTTTTCCCGAACTCCTAAGGCTCCGGCACTTCAACCGGGACCGGACGCCATGGTAAAGGATTTGCTCCCAATCCATCTTTTCCGGCGGAATGCGTGCGGCGCGCCCGTGAGAGCGTTTTCGAGCGAAGTGGATACCGGTTTTCGTAAAGAAAACGCGCCAAAACAAAAACCTGGAGCAAAGGCTCTAGGGGGTGACGAGGCAAGCAATGACCGAACCGATGAAATGCCCGAACTGCCAGTCCGAGCACGCCTATCAGGACCGCGATCTCTGGGTCTGTCCGGAATGCGCCCATGAATGGCGCACTGGGGGCGATGCGGCCACTCCGGTCGCGCAGGAGGCCGGCGTGTGCGATGCGCATGGTAATGCGCTCGCCGATGGCGACAGCGTCATCGTGATGAAGGACCTCAAGGTCAAGGGGTCGTCGTCGGTCGTCAAGGGCGGCACCAAGGTCAGGAACATTCGCCTCCAGGACGCCACCGACGGCCACAACATCGCCTGCAAGATCGACGGCATCGGCGCGATGAATTTGAAATCGGAGTTCGTGAAGAAGGCTTAAGCCGCCCGCGTCCGCTCGCGCTATTCCTCCAGCAGCGCGTCATACCCTTTCGCGCTGAATGCCAGCAGACAAAACCCGTGCCCGAACGGATCGGCCAGCATGGCGATCCGGCCATAAGGCACATCGCACGCGGGCGCCTCGAGGGTCGCACCGGCGGCAAGTGCGCGCGCGACGGCGGCATCGACATCGTCGACGACGACGTCGATATGCAGCGGCGTCCAGTGCCGCTCGTAGCGCCGGCGGTCGCTGCCCGCGCCCGGTGTGCCGGCCTGCTTGGTCAGAAGATACACCGGCGCCGGCCAGCCCAGCAGCTCGACGAAGTCGGTGCCGAAGTGGCGGCCGACCGTCAGGCCGAAGGCGGCGGTGTAGAAGGTGGTCGCTTGCGCTGCGTCGGGAACGTCGATGTTGAGCAGGATGGTCATGACGGACAGCGTAGCCCGGATGGAGCGGACGCATAATCCGGAATGTTGCCGCACCTCCGGTCGCGCTATGCGATCACCGCTGCCGCTGCGCCAGATAGAACCCGCACAGCACCGTGACCAGGCCCGCCACCTGCAACATCGTCGGCGGCTCGCCGAGCAGCAGCCAGCCGACCAGGAGCGTCAGCGCCGGCACGCAGGCCGGGATCACGGCGGCGCGGGCGACGCCGAGGCGTTGGACCGAGACAGCGAACAGATAAAGCGCGGCGGGGCCGGCGAGCACGCCCTGCGCCAGCGCCTGAATGGCATTCTCGGTCACGCCGATCGCCGCGACATGGGCGAGACCGACGGTGGCGAGATAGATCGGCAACAGCAGCAGCGACAGCACGTTGATGACGAGCGCGGCCGACACGGCGGAGACGCGCCAGTGCCGCAGCAGCGCGCCAAAACCGGCGAACATGAATCCGGTGAGCACGAAGATCAGATCGCCGAGCACGCCGTCGGACCCAATATGGCCGATCGATTCGGCGCCGATCACGCAGAGGCCGCCGACGATGACCAGGGCGCCGGCAAGGCGCGAGGCGGAGATGTGCTCCTTCAGCACGACTGCCGCGAGCAGGAGGCCGCCGAGCGTCGCGCAGGAGGGCTGGATCACGCTGCCGTGGCCGAGCGGCACGAACAGGAATCCGGTGTAGGAGATCAGCGACATCACGGGACCGCCGAGCACCATCAGCACAAGGCCCCTGCCCCAGCCGATGCCACAGAGATCACCGATGCCGGCGCGCGCGACCAGCGGCAGGAACGCGATGCCCGACCAGACATAGCGATGCACGAGCAGATCGACCGGGGTGAAACCGACCTTGAGGCCGTGCCGCGTGCCGGCAAAGCCCAGCGCCCAGAACAGCGCAGCCGACAGGCCGCAGACGACGCCGAGTAACGCCGGCGCCGCATCGTTCTTCTGAATGAGAGCGTCAGCGCCGCTCGTTCGCTGATCCATGAGGAAGCCTTATGTCAGCGCGTGAGCCGCCTCAACCCACGCCGTTGCAGGTCTGGCACACGGCGAGATTCCGTAGCTCGGATGGAGCGTATCAACCGTCATGCCTCCTCGCCGAACACCATCCGCCATCCCTTGCGCGTGTCCATGTATTCCCGCACCTCGCGAATGCGGTCCCCGGCCACCGTGAACACGAAGCAATAGTCGTTCTCGTAGGGCTTGCCGCCCGCAAGCGTGGCACGCATCCGCTCTTCCACGATCACGACATCGCCGTCGGCGTAGACGCTGCGGAAGGCGATATCGATCTCGGAAAACATCCTGTGCATCTCCTGCGCGATGAAGCGCGCGATCGCTTGCGCGCCCACCATGTGATCGGTGTGATCGAGCGCGACGGCGGTGGCGTTGCCCTTCGGCGCGATCCATTCGGCATCGTCGGTGAACAGTGCGGCGATGCGGCCGGCATCGCGCGACGAAAAGGTCTTCCAGGCGTTGAGGACGATGTCTTTCGGGCTGGTCACGGCGCGCTCCAGAACTGGCATTGAGGGGGCTTGCATCGAGGGCTGGCTTCTAGGCCGCCATGCGCGTTGCGGCTCGCCACAATCGGACTCGGTCATCCCGCGGCCCTTCCGCCCGCGCAGGCATGCGCTATCATCCGGTCATGCTGAGTTTTGACGACTGCAACGCCGCGCGCCTGCGCAGGGATTCCCGCTATGACGGCCGCTTCTTCACCGCGGTGAAGACCACGGGCATCTATTGCCGCCCGGTCTGTCCGGCCAAGCAGCCGCTGACGCGCAACGTCGTCTATTACCCGACGGCGGCCGCGGCCGAAGCCTCTGGCTTCCGGCCCTGCCTGCGCTGCCGTCCCGAAACCGCACCGTTCTGCCCGGCCTGGAACGGCACGCGTTCGACGGTCGCGCGCGCGGTGAAGCTGATCAACGAGGGCGCGCTCGATGAAGATTCGGTGGTGACGCTCGCGATGCGGCTCGGCATCTCCTCGCGTCACCTGGCGCGCTTGTTCGAGCGCCATGTCGGCGCGACGCCGCAGCAGCTTGCCAAGACGCTGCGCGTCCAGCGCGCAAAACGCCTGCTCGATGCCGGCGAACGCACCATGACCGACATCGCGTTCCAGGCCGGCTTCGGTAGCCTGCGGAGATTCAACGCCGCGTTCGCCGAGCTCTATGGAAGATCGCCGTCCAGCCTGCGCTCATCGAAGCATGCGTAGCCCGAATCGAACTGCGCAAGTTCGCTCAGAAAAACCCGGGGCTGAGATCGAGTCCATAGGTCAGGCTCAGCACGAACACGAACAGCGCGGCGGCTGCGAACAATGCAATATGTCTGAGAATAAACGCGCGCGGCGAGGTGGTGGCAATAACGGCTTTTTGCGCAACGGGCATGACGGCTCCATTATGAAAACGGTTTTTGGCCGCCACTAAGCGGCGCCCGCATCAGGCGCCGCGATCTGCAAAGCAACTATTAAAGAGATCACACGCGTCTTGAACGGCCGTACACAACCGGCGCGCGACGGCGATTTTTCTTGCCGCAGCTTTCTCAACCCGCGCACGGCCGCGCCAAATCACGGCTCGCCTCTCAAAAAAAGACCGCGCTCCCGAAAGAGAACACGGTCCGCGCAGGCTCGGGAGGAGACGAGCCAGATTCGTGTTGTCTTCAGACGATTGAGATCAGCGGGCCGTGCCCGTCGTGACATCCGCGGTCTTGACCTTGCGCGGCGTCAGCACGCGGGCCTGGTGGACCGAAGCGACCGTGGTCGGCACGGTTGCCTGCTGCTCGACATGCGCGGCACCAAGCACGCGCACCTGCAGGGGGGAGACCGGAAAACCGTTGGCCTCATAGGTCGGCAACTCGGCGGCGAAAGCCGCGGTGCTGCCCGCGATCGTCAGGATGGCGGCGGCGATCGACAGAGTCTTCTTGTTCATTGGTGATGCTCCTGAGTGGAAGGTTCGGAGCACATTTAAGCGCGTTTTGCTGCATTGCGACATGCTCCGTTGCATTGCAACAGCGCGCCCGCTGCATGGCAATATGTTTAATGCGCACAAGCGCTTGGTCAAAGCCCTGCCAGACGCGACATGACACTTTTATGGGCGGCGGTCAGGTACCGAGCACATGCCCCGCGTCCACGCGGCCTATTTCAACGCCGTCGCCAGCGATTGCAGCTTTGCGACGAGATTGGTGCCGAGCGCATAGATGATCTCGATGATCGCCAGCGCGATACCAGCTGCAATCAAGCCGTATTCGATCGCGGTGGCGCCGGATTCATCGGCGGCAAATTCGGTCAACAGGCATTTCAATTTCACAACTCGCATCCCTTCCAACTCTACCGCACGTTGCTGGCACGGGAGAGATACCAAGCCGCAATCCAAGATTGAGTAAATTCAACCCCTTCAATTTGATGACAATGAATGGCTGGCGCTTTTCAGCCACTTGCCGCCCCTCAAACCGCAGGGAACTCGCGTTGCACCTCGGCAACACCCGCCCGAAAAGCCCCATTTCGCCTCTTTGCGCCATTGCGCCGCCACACCATCCTCCGAACAATTGACGCGTCACGTGCCTGGCTGTGCAAGATTGGTTCGAACAGAACCGTTTGGAGGCAGGGATCATGAATGATCGGCGGTCTCTTCTGGTGGCGGTCTCGTGCCCCTCGGCCGTTCTCGCCGGCTGGCTGGCGCTCTCCCTGTCCGCCTACGCTCCGGCCCTCATCGAGAAAGGCAGCGCCAATGCTTCCGCCGTGTCGCACGCGAAAGATCTTGGCCGGCTCGAGCTCGCCGACGTCCCGCATGCTGCGGCCATCGAGGATGGCATCGCCCTGACCGCCGATATCGCAGCCGCTGTCGCTGCGACACCGAATCCGGATCCGGCCCCCGAGGCCGCAACAGCCGAGATGCCCGCCGCCGTCATCAAGCTCGCCTCGGCCGATCCGGCGCTGATCTTGCCGGCGGAAGCGCCGCCGGCGCTACAGATTTCACCTGAACCCGCGCCCGTCCTCAGCGAGGCTGCACCAGCAGAAGCCGCACCGGCGCCGGAGCCCGTGGTCAAGCTCGCCTCCGCCGATCCCACCGAGATCGTGACGACAGATGAGCTGTCGCCCGCGGCGATCGCGACCGGCCCAGCGCCTGCCGCGAGCACGCCCTCGCCGCCGGCCGACACAGTCGCCGTGCTCGATGAATGCTTTGTCATGGACGCCTGCATCGACCGCTATCTGTGGACGCTCTATCAGCGCACCGCGAAGGAGGATTCGATCAAGGTCGAGGACCGCCGCCCCGTCACCATCAAGCGCAGGGGCAAGATGGTCACGGTGATGCGCAGCTTCACAAAGCTGGTTGATCAGGATTTTGGCTGGAAGGATCCGAAAGCGGCCGAGCGCGCCAGCATGCCGATGATGGACTACGTCATCGGCGGCATGGACAAGAGCTTCAAGCGAAAGCTGTTTCGCATGCTGCTCGCAGCCGAGTCCGCCGGCCTGTCGCCGGGCATCACCAGCGCGTTCCGCGACGACTACCGCCAGTCGATCGCGAGCGGCCTGAAGGCCGCCTCCGACCGCTCCTATCATGGCGGCAGCACGCGCGGTGGCTACGGCCACGGCATGGCGGCCGACATCGTCAGCACCCAGGGCAACAACCGCGCGCAGCGCTGGGTCTCGACCGAAATCCTGTGGAAGTGGGTTGACGCCAACGGCAAGGCATTCGGCATCGGCCGGCCCTATCTCGGCCGCGATCCGCCGCATGTCGGCCCGGTCGACGGCCAGGAATACATCTCGAAGCGTGGCACGGGAGACCGCAAGGAAGCGGCCAACGTGAGGTCCAAGAAGGTGATGCGGGCCGCGGCCCACGCAAAGCTGCGAAAGACACACGCCGCACGCGAGCAGAAGAGTTTGGCCAAGCCGCAGAAGTCAGCGCAATCGGCCGGCAAGCGCGCGACCTGACCCTGTTACGGCTTCCGCCCGGGGATCGGCAGCGGTACGAGGCGCATCTCGGCGGTGCCTGCGTCTTGCGTGCGCACCAGCACCGCAAAGATGGTTTCGACCGCGAGCCGTACGGCCGCCTGCATCGCCTTGCCCTTGGCCAGATGCGCCGCAATCAGGCCGGCAAGGAGATCGCCGGTGCCTGAGGGGCGGATCGGCAACCGCGGCGTCGCAAAGCGCGACAGCTGGCCGTCGGCGCACAGGATCGTCTCCACCTGCCCTTCTGCCGTGTCGGCGAGCGTGCAGCCAGTAGCGACGACATCGATGCGACGTTGCCCCGCCAGCGCCGCGCAGGCCGTGCGCAGGCTCTGCGTGTCCGCGATCGTGACGCCCGACAGCAGCTCGAGCTCGAACTGGTTCGGCGTGGTCAGGTTGGCGGCCGGCAGCAGCCGGTGCTGCACCACGTCCAGAATGCCATCGGCGACGTAGACGCGGCCGTCATCGCCGATCACGGGATCGCAGAGATAGACGAGCTTCGAATTCCGCGTCAGCGCCCGCTCGACGAAGTCGGCGATCACAGCCGCGTTGCCAGGCGAGCCGAGATAGCCGGTGACGAGCACCGCGGCCTCATCGACGAGGTCGCGCTCCTCGACGCCTTTGAGGAGATCGGCGACGAGCTCGGTCTCCAGCACCCGCCCACGCAACGTCGGATAACGCGGATGGTTCGACAGCAGCGTCGTCGGCACCGCCGCGACGTTCACGCCCTCGGCCTGCATGGCATAGGCCGCCGCGCTGTTGCCGACATGGCCGTGAACCACCTGGCTTTGAATGGAGATCACGAGCATGCAGAGGTCCGTAAGATCAAATGCTGAGCGACGCAAGCGTAGCAGGAACGGCTGGTGTAGCCCGGATGGAGCGAAGCGCAATCCGGGGTTCTCAGATCGCGGCATGAATCCCGGATTACGCGGAGCTTGTCATCGGGCGGCCGCTTCGCGCCGACCCGTTGACTCCATCCGGGCTACAAGTTTAGAGCATCTCATACCCCAGCCCCGGCCGCAGCGCCTGCATCTTCCGCGCCAGCCGCCCGTGCCCCGTCTCCTCCGACCGCGCCAGCCGGTCAGCGATCGCGACATGGTCCGCATCGCTCTTGTGCTGATTGAGCTTGGCCTGCCCCTCGACGGTGTCGACCACGAGATCGACGACCCGGATCGCAGCCAGCATGCTCTCGCGCTTGCCCGGCTCCATTTGCGCGAGGTCCCAGGGCTGCTTCGGCAACCGCGCCTCGGACACCGCAAGCAGCGCATCGCCATGCCCGCGGTTCTCGTCCAGTTCGCGCAGATGCGCCACGCCCGACAGGTGCACGGCCTCGTAAAGCCAGGTCGAGACATTGTCGCGCGAAGAGTACCAGTCGTTGGAGATGTAGGCGTCGTCGCCGGCAACGATCAGCAGGAAGCGCCGCGTGCCGTCCGCAAGCGCAACGAGCGGATTCTTGGCGGTGAAATGGATCTGCACGACCACCTGCCCGTCGCGCTCGCCCAGCACGAACGGCACGTGCGAGGCCCGCGGACCGTGCTCGTCCGCCGCGACGATCATGCCGAAGCCGCGTTGCCCGGCAAATTCCAGCGCACGCTGCTCCTCGATGCGAAACTGGGGGCGAAGCACATGCATGGCGCGGCGCTCGATGGCTCGAATAGGGAACGGCGAGAGAAGGTTAACCCACGAGCCGGCAAGATCTGAAGAACAATCGGCCCGCAAACGCCGATGTCAGCAATGCCTCAGCGCCGCGCCAGCGTCGCAAGATAGGCGCAGAACATGTCGGCCATGGCATCGGCATAGACTGCGATCTCCGTCTCGCTCCGCGTCACTTCCGAAAAACTCTTGCCGACCTCGCTCAGCGTCGCCGTGATCAGCTCGCCGGCGAGGGTACGCGTCGCATCCGAGGCTTTCGGCAGCGCCTCCCGCATGAACGCGGCGACGATCCCCTCGCCGGCTGCCCGGGCGTCCTGCGCCTCGGGCGCGTCGCGATACAGCGGTGCAGCGTCACTGAGCGCGACGCGGATCGCGGCCTCCTCGCACTCGGAACGAATGAAAGCGTGGACCAGCGCGCGCAGCCGCGCCGGTGGCGGCTTCGCCGCATCCGCGAGGATCCCGCGCAAGAGCTCGCTCGTGCGCCGCCACTCGTCGCTCTGGAGGCGGAACAGGATCGCCGCCTTGTTCGGAAAATATTGGTAGAGCGATCCGACGCTCGCACCGGCCCGCTCCGCCACCCGTGCCGTAGTGAAACGCTGCGCCCCCTCCTTGGCCAGGACCTGAACAGCGGCATCCAGAATGGCGGCCACCAGCCCGCTCGATCGGGCCTGTTGCGGCTGTTTTCGTGAGGAAATTGAACGGCTTCGACGGTCGGCCATGGCGTACTCGGGCAATGCGAATAGGAAATGCGACGAATTAGTCGTATTTCAACCGCTGGGCAAGCGCGCGCTTCCTCGCGAACTCCGGAGACATCAAATGACCACCCCGACCATCACAACGCTTGCGCCGCTGCTGGATCGCCTGTTTGACGAGGCCGAAGCAGCCAGGGGCGCAACGCACGCCGCCGTCGCCGATTTGTCCGACGCAGACCGGGCGCGGATGATGCGGAGCAAGACCGATTACCGCGACCTCTACGGACGCTTGAAGGACGCACCGCTCGCGGTCTCGCGCGAGACGGGTCACCTGCTCTACATGCTGGCGCGCAGTTCGCGCGCCAAGGCGATTGTCGAGTTCGGGACCTCGTTCGGCATCTCGACCCTGCACCTTGCCGCAGGCTTGCGCGACAATGGCGGCGGCCGTCTCATCACCAGCGAGTTCGAGCCGTCCAAGGCGGCACGGGCACGGGACAATCTTTCGGTTGGTGGGCTGATCGATCTCGTCGAAATCCGCGAGGGCGATGCGCTGAAGACGCTCAGCGCCGATCTGCCCGACACGATCGACCTCGTGCTGCTCGACGGCGCCAAGGCGCTCTACCCGGAGATCCTGGATCTGGTCGAAGGCCATCTCAAGCCGGGCGCGATCATCGTCGCCGACAATGCCGACGACAGCCCCGACTATCTCGCGCGCGTACGCAGGCCCGCAAGCGGCTACATGTCCACGCCCTTCGCCGAAGACGTCGAGCTCTCCGTGCGGATCAGCTGACGCCGCATAAAATCGACACTCCGAGCCGTCGTGCGATCTATCGCGCGGCGGCTTCGTCTTTTCGGCGAAACAGCCAAAACTCCGGCAAACCGCTGCCAACAGGCTCCGGCCTGTCGCAGGCTCGTCACTCACACGTGATACCTTCACCCGCCAAAAGCCATGTTCCGCGTGCTAAACATACCTACCGCGCGGTATCTTTCGCGCGCCACATCTGAGCTCGCCATGACCTCCGCCTTCAATGCCTACGCGGCGCTTGCCCTCGCCATCGTCTTCGAGGTGACCGCGTCCGCCTTCCTGCAACAGTCCGCGCAGTTCACGCGGCCATGGCCGACGCTGGCCATGGTGCTGTTCTACGTCGCCTCCTTCTACGCGCTGTCGGTGGCGATCCGGGTCATTCCGTTGAGCATCGCCTATGCGATCTGGGGCGGCGTCGGCATTATTCTGACTGCGACCGTCTCCTTCGTGCTGTTCCGCCAGATGCTGGACGCCGCGGCCTTCGTCGGCATCGGACTGATCGTGTCAGGGGTCGTGGTCATCAACCTGTTCTCGCAGACGACGGCGCATTGATGCCGGCCAGCGCCTACACCCGCGCCAAGCAGCCCGAGCAGGTCCGGCGCGCCCTGCTCGACCATGCCGCGGCGATCGCCATGGATCACGGCGTATCGGGGATCACGGTGCAGGCGGTGGCGGCGGCGGCCGGCGTCACCAAGGGCGGGCTGTTTCATCATTTCGGCAGCAAGCAGGCGCTGATCGAGGGCCTGTTCGCCGATCTCCTCGGCCGCGTCGATGCCGAGATCGACGCCGCTATCGAAACGGACCCGAAGCCGCGCGGCAGCTTTACGCGGGCCTATGTCAATGCGGTCTTCACCGGCAAGGCCTTCGGCTTTGCGACGCCCTGGGCGGCGCTGAGCATGGTCGTCGTCACCGATCCGTCCCTGCGCCGGCTCTGGAACGACTGGATGAAGGCGCGCCTGAAGCGTCACCGTACGACCGACGCGGCGCCCGAACTCCACGTTGTGCGCCTCGCCGCCGACGGCGCCTGGCTGTCCTACATCACGACGGGACAGACGCGCATGGGCGCGGACTTGCGTGCCGTGCACGACCGCCTGATCGCACAGACCTATCGGCGCGGATAACCGGAACGACAGCTATTGGCTCTGCACTGCCTTGGGCGGACGCGGCGCGGATTTGGCCGGCTTTGCACCGGACTTGGCCGCCGCGCGCGGCGGCGGTTCGTCGACGGACACCAGATAGGCGGCGAGCGCCTTGGCGGAGTCGGGGCTGGTTGCGTAATGGTCCTTCAGGAACCAGGCGAGCGTCAGGCTGAAGCGCCCTTTCGCCAATCCCCGCGGGCTGCGATGGCAGGTCGCGCAGCCGTCCGCGAAGAGCTTTGCGGCCGGCTTGCCGGCATCGAGATTTTGCGCGGACGCGACCGTCACCGTCAGCGCCGCGGCTGCGAGAGTCACCATGGGCGCGATCACGTCGCGCCCCGGTCGAAACAGCGAAATCAATGTCGTCCCCTAGAGCGTTTTCGAGCGAAGTGGATTCCGGTTCGCGTAAAGAAAACGCGTCAAAAGAAGAATCGGCCCCGTCGCGCGGTCACGCCGCCGATAGCTGATCGAATTCGGGCGGAGTGTAGGCCTTGCCGTCCGGGTCGGTGATGACGACCTTCCATCCCTCGCTCGCCCATACTTTTGCCTTCGCCACGATGAGCAACCGGCTCTCGCGGGCAAAACTGCACTTCTCATTGTCGCGTTCTGCGACCATTTTATAGGCCAATGCGCATCCCCTTGCGTCGCTCTGCACCCGCTCCCTCGTGGCAGCGGGCTTTGGCGGCAATTCGCCGGGAGCGTGGCAATTTGGTGCCATCGACGGCAGCATTGTGCCCTGGTTCCAACTGAGCGACGGAGATTGATCGTGCGCAGCATCAGAAGTGCGATTCTGCTTGTCGCGGGCTTGCCTGGCGTGGCGCTGCTTGCCACCGCACCTGCGCGGGCGCAGACCTACGATCCGCGCTATCCCGTCTGCATCGAGATCTACACCATCGACGGCAGCAGCATCGATTGCAGCTTCACGTCGATCGCGCAGTGCGCCGCGACTGCTTCCGGGCAGTCCGCCCAGTGCTACGCCAACCCTTATGCCCTGCGGAGCCGGCCACCGGGCCCGGGTCCATCGCCGCCGCGACGGAACCGTTAAGGTATCGCGATCCGCTTAGTGGACGCGAATGATATGGGGACGGCCGAGATCGATCAGCCCTTGCACCGCCGAGAGACGGTCGTCCAACGCTGCGATGGTCAGCAACAGGTTGTTGCGGCGCTCGTCGAGCATGCCCATCTCGGCACCGGTGAGCTTCGTGCTCGTCCGCTCCTTGTGAATCCCGTCGAGGGATTTGCGCAGCCCGGCGATCAGGCTGGACAGTTGTTTGGCCTCCTTGGTCATCGACCGCTTCGCGACATTTTGGCGGCGCGTCTCCGCCTGGCTCTGTCTCATCGTCATCCTCCCGTTGCCCCGCTGCCCCGAGTGGATGCTTACAGCTTTGAGTACACATATTACGATCGATGAAATCTGCCCGCGAAGAACTTTCTTAAATTGGACAAGCCGGGAACCTGACTCGAACCAAACGGAAAGCCCGGCGCGAGGACCGGGCTTTCGTTGGCAACGCCAGGGCTGTTTGAGCGTCAGCTCGCTTGCAGCATGAACGCGTCGAAGTACGCCGCGAGCGCAGAAAAAGCGTCGATCGGAAGAACCTGCGCGACATATTGGTCGGGGCGCACCACGACGATGCAGCCAGCCCTCCGATCGATACCGCGCATGGTGAAAACGTCCTGGCCGCTCTTGAGGTCCGGACAGAACATCTTCTCGTAGTCGATCAAGCCGTGTCGCCCCTTGCGCGGCAGCAGCAGCGCCGGCATCGCCTCCACGGCGAGCGCGCGATGATCCTGCTGGAAGACGGCACGCAGGTCGATCACGCTGTCGATGTCGGCTCCAGCGGGCGTATGGCGACGGACCGGCGATTCACGGGCCTCTGCGAGAAAATCACACAGCGCGCGGATCGCCGATCCCGCGGCGGCGGGATCCTCCGCGGGCGAAAACGCGTAGACGCGGAAGCGGCCATCGGCCTGCGCGGCATGGCCGAGATGCACCGGCTTGGCGTCCGCAAGCCGGATCACCGGCGCGGAATGGAAGCGCGTGCCGATGACGAGGCCTTCGGCAAGATGCTGGTGTGATGTCGCGCCAGTGAGGGGCGACGGCCGGTAATGCGTCGCCGTGCCCGCGGTATAGCGCCCGTGCCTGACGAAATAGTCCTGCGTCCTGGCCGCATCGGCACCACCGGCCTTGGCGGCGGAGGCGAGAATGCCCGCCCATTCGCGGTCGAAATCGATCAGCTCCTTCGCCACCGCCTGGCGCTCGGCCGAATAGGAATGCAAGAGGCCCGGTGCACACTGCCCCCGGAGGACGGCGGCGAGCTTCCAGCCGAGATTGAAAGCGTCCTGCATCGAGACGTTCATGCCCTGCCCCGCCTTCGGGCTGTGGGTATGGCAGGCATCGCCGGCGATGAAGATGCGCGGGAGGCGCGAGGCGATCTCGGCCTCCGGAACGTCGTCGAACTTGTCGGTCAGGCGCTGGCCGATCTCGTAGACCGACCACCAGGCGATCTCCTTCACATCCAACGTGTGCGGCTTCAGGATCCGCCGCGCTTTCGCGATCACGTCATCGGCGGTGATGTTTCGATTGGCGACGCGCTCGCCGACATCGAGCTTTGCGAGCTCGACATAGAGGCGGACCATGTAGCCGCCTTCGCGCGGAATGATCAGCAGGCTGCCGTCCTTCGCCGACTGGATCAGGGCCTTGAAGCGGATGTCGGGAAAATCGGTCACCGCCAGCACGTCCATCACGCCCCAGGCGTGGTTGGCGGAATCGCCATGCAGTTCGCGGCCGATCGATTTGCGCACCGTGCTGCGCGCGCCGTCGCAGCCGACGACGTAGCGCGCCCTGATCGTCTCCACCTTCCCCTCATTGCCGGCATCGCCTCGCTCGAGCCGCACCGTCACGGCATGGTCGGCGGGACCTGCCGCCGGATCGACCTCGAGGTCGAGCAGGCGCCGGTTGTAATAGGGCTCGAGCTTGGCCGGCGAATTGCGCATGACATCGAGAAAGCCGTCATGGATGCGCGCCTGGTTGAGGATGACATGCGGGAATTCAGACAGCCCGTCCTCGACATCCTGCACACGCCCGCTGCGGACGATCGTCTCGGGCTTCCGTTCGTCCGGCTTCCAGAACGTGGTCTCGTTAACCCAATAGGCTTCCTTCAGCACGCGCGCGCTAAACCCATAGGCGTGGAACATCTCCATGGTGCGGCAGGCGATGCCGTCGGCCTGCCCGACCAGCAAACGGCCCGGCTTCTGCTCGACAATGCAGGTCTTGATGTCGCCGAACTGCGCAAGCTGGGCCGCGAGCGTCAGGCCCGCAGGGCCGCAGCCGACGATGAGGACATCGACCTCTTCAGGCACGACCCCGGCTGCGCCCGAAGCCAGAATGCGTTCGGCGGGATCGGCGATTTCAGGATCGCCCGGCTGAAATCCATTGAGATGGAATTGCATGAGCACCTCTCCCGTCAACGTCTTCTTCGATATTGCTCAGTATGCTGACTATCAGTATACTTGTCAACGATCCGCGCCTTCCCTGCCGCAACGGAGAATTCGGTGAAAGACAACAACGACATGCCCGGGCATCTGGCGCGCCGGTTCCAGCAGATCGCGGTGGCGGTGTTTCTGGCCGAGGTTGGGGAAGCCGGTTTCGACCTGACGCCGGTGCAATACGCGGCACTTGCGACCATCAAGGGCAATCCGGGGCTCGACCAGGTGACGCTGGCAGGATTGATCGCCTACGACCGCACCACCATCACCGGCGTCATCGACCGCCTCGTCCAGAAAGGCCTTGCCGAGCGCCGCGCCTCCAGCCGCGACCGCCGCGCCCGCGAGCTTGAGATCACCGACGAGGGCCGACGCACGCTGCGCAAGATCACGCCGGCCGTGGAGTCCGCCCAGCGCGTCATGCTGCGCGGCCTCAGCGCGAAGGAAGGTGAAGAGCTAATGCGGCTGCTGCGCAAGGCCATTGCCGCCGGCAACGAGCTCAGCCGCGCCCCGCTGCGCGAGCTGGAGGCATGAACCCCGTATTTCTATCCGTAATTGTCGCAGTGCCGCGAAACCAGGAACTAACCTTCGGCTGCTACGGTCGGCAATATTCGGCGTTTAACGCGCGATTTACTTTGCCGCCCGGGAGTTTCGGATGTTCAGGTTCCTCATTGCGGCGACGGCCATCGCGCTCTCGGCCGGTCCTGCGCTTGCCAACGGCCATGGCGGCGGCGACCCTGCTCCGCCGAAGCCCGAGGCCACGACCGCACCGGCGAAGGTGGTCCTGACCAAGCAGGGTCCCACGCTCGTCGACCTCAAGGGCATGACGCTCTACACTTACGAGCGCGACACCACCGGCAAGACGTCGAACTGCAACGGCAAGTGCACCGAGAGCTGGGTACCGTTATCCGCTACGGTCGACGCCAAGCCCATCGGCGACTTCACCGTGATCAGTCGCAACGACGGAAGCAAGATGTGGGCGTACCGCTATCGTCCGCTCTACACCTCGCCGGCCGACAAGGCGCCAGGCGACGCCAACGGCAATGCCACGACGTTGCAATGGCGCGTCGCCCGGCCTGAGAACTAGGTCTCAACCCTGCCCACGACGAAAGTCTCGTGAGCAGTGGAATGACCGATCGCACTGCGCCTACCCGCGCCAGCTAGACCCCGCGTCGACCCGTGCATTCTGCCCGGGCGGCAACACCACCACCGTGGCATTCAGCTTCACCCGGTCGAACAGATCGATCACGTCCTCGTTGCGCATCCGAATGCAGCCGGACGAGATCGCCTGCCCGATATATTCCGGCTGGTTGGTGCCGTGGATACGGTAGAGCGTGTCCTTGTTGCCGAGGTAGAGATAGATGCCCCGCGCGCCCAGCGGATTGGCGGGGCCACCGGCGACGCGCGCCGGATACGGTCCTAGCCGCGCCTGGATCTCCGCTGTCGGAACCCAGTCGGGCCATTCCGCCAGACGGCCAACGCGCGCGACGCCGGAGAAGGCCATGGCTTCCTCGCCGACCGCGACGCCGTAGCGGATCGCCTTGCCTTCGGGCAGCACGAAATAGAGGTAGCGCGCATCGGTATCGACCAGGATCGTGCCCGGCTGCTCCTTGCGCGGGTAGTCGACGATATGACGGAGATATTGCTCAGGCACGTTCGCCTGCGCGTAGGGCGTGTGCGCAAGCAACTGCCGGTCGCGCGGCGTCATGCTCGCATCCGTCGATGGAGAAAGCGTCGTCTGCATGCAGCCGGCGAGCGGAAGCATGGCCATGACGAACAATACGATTAGAGATTTTGGCACCACCGGCCCCCCGATAGCGGATAGCAGCGCCCCCAGCCCCACTAGATGCTGCCCAAATCGTGCTGAAAAAAAGGCAGTGTGGAACACGTGCGCGTGTTCCACCGGCCTGGTTCCATCACCACAAACGGCGGAGAAGCGTCGCACAGTCTCCATCCCCTCGCCTTGCTTTGGTCAAACCCGGCTGGACTCGTGGGTCATCGTGCTGACTCATCGGATTTGGGATGGGTTCACCTCGACAGATCGGCTCGCGCCAATGCGGACGCCCATACATTAAACACTCGGACTTCAAAGGAGCTGCGATGCTCGCGACGCTGAACTCTAGGCAAATCGTCGATGAGATCGTGAAGGACACGGTCAAGGACAACGATCCGCACGACGCCGTTGAGATTTCACCCGACATGGTGCTGGCTTCGCGCCCCATCGGTGGTGCGCCCGCGTTGGCGCCTGAGATCGCAACCCGTCCAGAGCCGAAAATAGATCCGAAGTTCGCGCCGGAGCGCACCATTAATCCGGAGCCGAAATTCAGTCCCGTCTTGGAGCCGCAGACGGCAGCGCCCTCGGTCGACACCGCCGTGCGCGTCGCCGCCAGCGATGGTCGCCGGCAGAAGCGATCCTCCGCCGGCAAATGGCTGCGCGGCGCGTTCGTCATGATCTTGTTTGCGGGCGGAAGCGCGGCCGCCACTGTCGCCTGGGAGAAACATGGCGACACGGCCAGGCAGATCCTCGCCGAATGGACACCTGCATTGACTGCGTTGACTTCGCTGTTGCCTTCGACATCGCAAACGGCGGCACCGGTGACCGCCGCGCCGGTCACCGCTGCGCAGGCCGCGCCGCCCGCGGAGCCAGTCGCAACGGATCAAGCGGCGGATCAAGCTGCTCAACCCGCGACGCCGCCTCCGGTTCAGGTTGCAGCAGCCGCACCTGTCGCAACACAGCCCGATCCCGCGCAGTCGGTCCAATCGATGACGCGCGATCTCGCAGCGATGGCGCAGCAGATCGAAGCGCTCAAGGCCAACATCGCCGAGCTGAAGGCCGGGCAGGAGCAGATGGCGCGCGAGATGGCGAAACCGCCCGCGCCAAAGCCGGTGGCTGAGGCCAAGCCGGTCGATCCGCGCGCGCGTGTGTCCACGCTCCCGCCGAGATCTCCGGCGGCTCCGGTTCGCAAACCGAAGCCGGTCGTGTCGCAAACCTACATGCCGGCCTATTCGCCCGCGCCGCTTGCACCTCCGCCGCCTTCGCAGGCTGCCGCGGCGGCGTCGACGGCAGCACCGGTCGCCACGACGCAAGCCGTTGCCGATGACGACGGACCTGTCGTGCGTCCGCCGATGCCGGTGCGTTAAACCAGTCGCGAGCGCGGCGTCGCTTTCGCGACGTCGTCCAAGCTGTCCGAGTCGATGCGACGCGTTGAGTCCGGGCAATTACGGAGACCGATATTTCGATCGTCTTCCGTCAAGAGAAAAGGCCGTCGGGATTTATGCCGCCGGCCTTCTCTTGCAGCTGCCGGTTCCCGGAGCCCGGTTCTGCTGCAATTCCATGCCTTATGATCACGTCGACATATTTAATAAAATCTTAACGCACCCGAATGCTGCACATGATTTCTGCGCCATAAGCACAGAGATTGCGCGCCCCGTTCATTCGAAAATATCGACTCAGTGGTATCATCCGAGATGTGTTGAGACTTCCACTGAAGCTCACGTCGTCACACCGGGGAAATCGAATGCCCTACTATTCCTTCGATCTCGTGGTTGGTGAAGAGTTCAAGAACCAGGGTGGAATCATCCTCGAAGACATCGAGGTCGCTTCCGATCGCGCCGTTCAATTGGCTACCGAGCTGTCGCAGGTGAAGCCGGAGCTGCAACGGAAGGGTTGCGCGGTGCGCGTCACCGATCGCGATCACAACGAGGTCTATCGCACGCCGCTCGATCCCGTGCCGGCCTGGCGACGCTAGGCCACGGCGTTTCGAGCGATTTGGAAACCGCTTCGCGTAGAAGTGCGTCGAACTGTGACTCAAAAGCATCCTTCCGAGTCATCGGAACGGGGCCTTAGTCGTCCAGCTCCGGCGGCTCGAACCAGTTCGTCAGCGACAATCCGCCGTCGACGACGAAGGCTGCGCCGGTGACGTAACCCGAGAGCTTGTTCGACAGCACCGCAAGCGCCATCGGCGCGAGGTCCTTGGCCTCGCCGAGACGCCCGAGCGGAATGTGCTTCGCCAGCGAGGCATCGGCAACGAACCCGCCCGCCGCGATCGCGCCGGGCACCAGCGCGTTGACGCGGATGTCGTGACGCCCGAGCGTCTTCGCGAGCTCCTTCACCAGCATTGCCATCCCCGCCTTCGCCGTCGAATAATGCGGCAGGTTGCGCGGCGTGCCCGCGTGCAGCGAGGTGAGAAACAGGAACGAGCCGGGCCGTTTCGCCGCGATCAGCCGTTTTGCCAGCCCGCGCGCCAGATGGAATCCTGCATCGAGATTGACGGCATGCATCTCGTGCCAGGTCTTGCGGTCGACCGCGAGCGCATGATCGGCCTCCCGCCGCGGCGGCGTTGCGCTGTGCACGAAATGCGTCACCCCACCGAGCGCCTCTGCGGCGGCCAGCAGGGCATCGCAAGCGTCTGACCTGGCGAGATCGCCGACCCACGGCACCGCCAGTTCAGGCCTGCCGCTCGCGCTGATCGCCGCATTCACCCGTTCCAGGCTCATATCGGCGAACACGGTCCGAACGCCCTCGCCGACCAGCGCCTGCGCAATCGCGCGGCCGATGCCGTTGCCTGCGCCGGTGACGAGCGCCGTGTCGCGTGCGGGGTCGAACGGCGTGCTCAACAGGCTCATGTCGCTCTCCGTGGCCAGGACGGGGTGACGATAGCGCACCGCACCGGGGAGCGACAAATACGTCCCGGCACCATTGCGGAGTGGCTTGCCGGACGCTAGCCTCCCAAAAAAACGGAGGAGATACCAAGGATGCGCACCGGTTTCCTGATCGCAGGTCTGTTACTGCTCGCCGCGCCGGCCCAAGCGGCGGACCGTGCACGCTCGACCTATGTGACGATGGTCTTGCAGGCCTTCGCCGCCAAGGTGGAATGTCCGAACACCGATCTCGTCTATCAGGACCTCGTGCAGAAGGCGCAGCAGATGCAGCTGCCGGACGGCACCACCGAGAAGGTGCGCAAGGCGATCGCCTGGATGCACACCGGCGGCAAGATGGGCGAGAAGCAGGACGATGATTTGATGGCCGAGGTCGCGGTCGCGACGCAGGCGACCGACATGGACCAGCGCCGCCTCGGCATGCCCGGCTGGTGCGAGGCCCAGAAGACCAACCTCGCCGGCCTGATCCGCAGCAAGGGCGGCTAGGCGCTCTCTCGCGGCGTTAAGCACGCCGTGGCGGAACCGTCGCGGCGGCCAACTATCGTCATAATCCTCGACACCATGCGGCCTCTTCGAATTCGAACAGGAGAGCCCACATGCGGAGTATCCATTTTGTTTTCGCCGGCGCATTTGCGGCCGCCGCTGTGCTGACCGCGCCCGCCCTGGCGAAGAACTCCGATGCCCAGAAAGGCGAGGAAAAATCCACCTCGTCATCCTGCAGTGCTTACCAGCAAGCACCCGACGGCTCGTGGGAACCGCTGCCCTGCAAAGAGACAGGCGAGCGTCCCCAGCCGCAGACACAAAATCGCACTACGCAGCCGGGCGCCGACCGCGGGGAGCGCTGAGCGCGCTGGCCGCGGATCAGCTCTGGTGCGGGCCGCGGATGATCTTCATGGCGTCCTCGATGTGACGCCACTCCTTGGCCTCATCGGCCTCGCCGCGGCCCTCACAGGCCTGCGCCTGCTCGGCGGCCTTCGCAATCGCAGCGAAACCATGTTTTTCCAGCATCTGGCGCGCGATGGTGTGGACCTGGATCTCGGATATCATGGGCGCTCTCCTGTTCAGGAAACCGCAGCGCCTGGCTTGGCGCTCCGCGGCCTCCGACAACGATTTCGCCGCAGGTCCCGTTCCGCCCACGACCGATCACATCGGCAGGCCTGGAATTTGACGTGACGAGCAAGTAAGACAAAGGCGGTCCGCTATGCCCAGCGGACCGCCTTCTCACCCACCCCAAATTTGCAGTGTACCGGCCGGATCCCCTACCCGACCGCCGCGCGCTTGCGCTCCAAATCGTTCGGCACCTCGATATCGACCTCCAGGGTCGATACCTCGTCGCCGCGCTCAAGCCGGACGATGACCTTGGTCGGGTCCAGCGTGACGTGCCTGGACACGACAGCAAGAATTTCCTCGCGCAGCACGCCGAGCAGATCGGGCTGGCCGCGCAATCCGCGTTCATGGGCAAGCAGGATCTGCAATCGCTCGCGAGCGACCGGGGCAGAGGCCTTCTTGCCGCGGAGAAGCCGAAGCAGACCCATGCTCATGCAGCCCTCCGTCGCAGCAGACGATCCATGAAGCGCCTGCGCTCGGCCGGAACCTGCATCGCCACGGTGTCGCCGCACAGCCGCCGCGCCGCATCGATATAGGCCCGTGCGGGTGCGCCGTCCACGTTCGACAGCGTCACCGGCGTGCCGACATTGGAGGCCTTCAACACGTCCTGGCTCTCGGGGATGATGCCGAGCAAGGGCGTTGCGAGGATTTCGAGGATGTCGTCGATGGTCAGCATCTCGCCGCGCGCGGCGCGCGAGGCATCGTAGCGGGTGATGAGAATGTGCTTCTGGACGTGCTCGCCCTTCTCGGCCCGCACCGTCTTGGAATCGAGCATGCCGATGATGCGGTCGGAATCGCGCACCGAGGAGACTTCCGGATTGGTGACGATCACGGCCTCGTCCGCAAAGCGCATCGCCATGGAGGCGCCGCGCTCGATGCCGGCCGGGCTGTCGCAGATCACCCAGTCGAAGCGGTCGCGCAAATCGTCGATGACCTTGCCGACGCCCTCTTCCGTCAACGCGTCCTTGTCGCGGGTTTGCGAGGCCGGCAGCAGCCAGAGATTCTCCAGCCGCTTGTCGCGGATCAGCGCCTGCGGCAGCTTTGCGACACCCTGCACCACGTTGATGAGATCGAACACGACGCGGCGTTCGGCGCCCATGACGAGGTCGAGGTTGCGCAGGCCGACGTCGAAATCGACGACGACGACCTTGTCGCCGCGCTGCGCCAGCGCAGCCCCCAACGCGGCGGTCGTCGTGGTCTTGCCGACCCCGCCCTTGCCTGATGTCACGACCAGTACCTTACTCATCTGAAATGTCTCCTTTGCTGGTCAGTTCAGTGCTGTAATTCGCATGGTATTCCCCTGCAGCCAGGCCTGCGCCGGCTTGCCGCGCAAAGCGGCGTCGATGTCGTCCGCAGTCTGGTAAAATCCATCAATTGCAAGCAGTTCAGCCTCGATCTTCTGACAATAGATGCGGGCGCTCGTGTGCCCATTGACCCCCGCCATGGCACGGCCGCGGAGCGCGCCGTAGATGTGGATGGAACCGCCGGCGACGACTTCGGCGCCGGAGCCGACCGAGCCCAGAATGGTGACGTCGCCCTCCGGGAAGATCACGGTCTGGCCCGAGCGCACCGGGCTATCGAGCAGGAGCGAGGTCGGCTTGGTTACGGCCTTCGCCTCGGCCTTCTTCGGCGCGCTCGGCTCGACCACGCAGCTGCGCCCTCCCGAGAGCAGCGGCGGCATCGTCGGCGTCAGCCGGCCCTCCTCCACCCCCTCGATCCCGAGCACCCGGATGTTGCGATCCTGGAGGCTCGTGAGCAGATGGGCGATGCCGGACTGGCTGAGATCGACCGAGGACAGATCGATCACCACGGGCCGGCCGGCGAAGAAACCCGGCGAGCGCGCAATCGTGGCGTCGATCTCCTGCAGCCAGTCCTGGATCGGAACCGTCGGCACGAACACGAAGGCCACGTAGGAGCGCCCGCGCAGGCGAACCATTTGGCGTTGGACTTTTGCTGCAGCCTCCATAGCGGCCGACTCGATCCCTGTTATTGAATGGTTAACGATGCGGCGGATTTGGTTAACGACGGGTTAATTTCTCCAGGGGTTACGTGGGTAGGTGATGGATTGGCGCTGGCTCTCGCCACATCGTCATTGCGAGCGCAGCGAAGCAATCCAGACTGCCGATGCGGAAAGACTCTGGATTGCTTCGTCGCTGCGCTCCTCGCAATGACGGCGCCCCTGCCCCTCCTTCTTCACCTCTGCTCGCGTCGATTTTGATCGCAGCCCCAATCATCCCGCATTGACATGCCCTTGGCATCTGGCTTCGATCCGCGTCCCCCGGATATGGAGCCCGATCATGTCAATTCAGTCTTCCATCAGGCGCAAGACCGCGCCGGACATCCGTGCACGCAAGCGGGGCGAGCCGATCGTGATGCTGACGTCCTATCACGCGCATACGGCCGCGCTGGTGGATCGGCATTGCGATGTCATCCTGGTCGGCGATTCCCTTGGCAACGTCATGCACGGCTTCGAGACGACGGTGCCTGTTACGCTCGACATGATGATCCTCCAGGGCGCCGCGGTGATGCGGGGCTCGAAGCAGGCGCTGGTCGTGGTCGACATGCCGTTCGGCTCGTATGAAGCTTCCAGGGAGCAGGCGTTCAACTCCGCGGTGCGGATCATGAAGGAGACGCAATGCGGCGCAGTGAAGCTCGAAGGCGGCGTTCGCATGGCGGAGACGATTGCATTCCTGTGCGGGCGCGGCATCCCGGTGATGGGCCACATTGGTCTGACACCGCAATCCATCAACACGCTCGGTTCGTTTCGTGCCCAGGGGCGCAACGAGGTGGACTGGGGCCCGATCGAGGACGACGCGAAGGCCGTCGCCGATGCCGGTGCATTCTCGGTCGTCGTCGAAGCCGTGGCCGAACCGTTGGCGCGCAGGATTACGGAGACGATTGCGATCCCCACCATAGGCATCGGTGCGAGCGCTGCCTGCGACGGTCAGGTGCTCGTGCTCGAGGACATGCTCGGGCTGTCGCCGCGAACCCCGAAATTCGTCCGGCGGTACGGCAATCTTGGTCCGGCCATCGAAGCGGCGATCCAAGGATATGCCACCGACGTGCGCTCACGCGCCTTTCCCGGGCCCGAACACGTCTACGAGATGAAGAAAAGCTGACGATACGCAGCAAGCGGTCAGGGACCGCTCACGGCTCCCCCTACTTCTTCACCTTGCTCGCATCCATCTTGACGGCGGGATCCAGCATCTTCGTCGTGAACGCCGTCGTCACGTCGAACGGCTTCTCCATGCCGAGATAGGTCTGGACCAGCTCATAGTCCTTCTTCATCCGCTCGCCGTCGATCCAGCCGAGACCCTTGGTGGTCGTGAACTCGTCGGTCATCAAATACTTGATGCGCTCCCACTGGCGTTCCTGGTTCTCCTTGTCGAGACCGGAGACCTGGTCGAGCAGCGCCTTCAGGCACGGCGTGACGTCGGCGACGCAGGCCGCAAAGGCCTTCTGCGAGACGCGCACGAACTCCTCGACCAGCTTGGGGTTCTTCTGGAGATAAGCGCCGTTGACGATCAGCGAATTGCCGTAGGGGTTGAGCCCGATGTCCTTCCAGTTGACGAAGCCGAGATCGCTTCCGAACTCTGTCACCTTCAGATCGTGCTCGTTGTAGAAGTCGCTGATGATGTCGACGGTGTGGCTCTTCAGCGCCGCGATTTTCGCGGTCGGCCCGATATTGACGAAGCTGACGGCATCAGGCGCGATGCCTGCGGCCTTGGCAAAGGCCGGCCACATCACGCGCGAGGCGTCGCCGGGCGGGTTGCCGATCTTGTGGCTCGGAAACTCCTTCACGCCATTCACGCCGTAGCTCTTCAGCCAATAAAACGTCTGGCCGGTGTTGGCGTAGATGCTCATCAGCGCGACGTCGTCGGCGCCCTTGCTCTTGGCGACCAGCATGGTGGCGAGATCGGCGATGCCGAAGGCTGAGCCGCCCGAGCCGACCTTGGCGGCGGAGACGCCGGAGCCCTTGCCGACCTCGATGGTGAGGTCGATGCCGGCCTTCTCGAACCAGCCCTGCGCCTTGGCGTAATAGAACGGCGAATGGTCGGCCGTCGGCGTCCAGTTCAGGATCAGATTGACCGCCTCGCCCGCGCTCGCCGGCACCGCCGGCACACCGAGCATCAGGGCCAAAGCCAAAGCCGAGCCCGCAGCCTGCAAACGCTTCATCGCATCCCTCCTCATTGCCGCGACCCGGCTTGTCGCTCTCCCCATGTGAGGATACCAATGCAACAAGCCCGCCCTCGACTTGTCAACTGTCTGGTTGGAAATGCCCGCAAAACGTTCAGGCGACACCGTGCCGCAGCGGCGCGATCCCGTCGCCACCCGAAAGAAGCTGCTCACCGCGGCGCGCCTGGAGTTCGCCCGGCACGGCTTTGCCGGCGCCCGCGTCGACGAGATCGCCGAGCGCGCGGGGGTCAACAAGCAGCTCGTCTACCACTACTTCGGCGACAAGGACGCGCTCTATCTCGCCGTGCTCGAATGGGTCTACGCCGATATCCGCGAGCAGGAGCGCCAGCTCAACCTCGAAGGCCTGCCGCCGGAAAAGGCGATCCGGAAGCTGATCGAGGCCTCGTTCGATTACCTCGCAACAAACCCCGATTTCATCGTGCTCCTGAACGACGAGAACCGCGGCGGCGCCCGCCACGTCCGCGGCTCGACGCGGCTGGAGGCGATGCATTCGCCGCTGGTGAAGAGCGTCTCCCACATCCTCCACGAGGGCGTCCGCACCGGCGTGTTCCGCAAGGGGATCGATCCGATCCAGCTCTATATCTCCATCGCGGGCCTCAGCTATTTCTATCTCTCCAACACGCCGACGCTGTCGGCGATCTTCGGCAAGGACCTCTCGAGCCGGGCGGCAAGGCGCGCCCGCCGCAGGCATGTCGTCGACCTCTTGCTGCATTCGCTCCGGCCCTAATCAACCAACTGGTTGAAACTTTCCGAAAGGCCGGCTAGGCTTAACTTCCAGCGGCATCGTCGCCGCAGTGACAGGGAGCAACCGGTGGCGGGAGACGGGGCAAGCACCTCGCGCAGCTTTGCGATCATCCTGATCGTGCATCTCGCCGTGCTCGTGCTCTGGCAGGTCGCGGTCGATGCCTTCCACGTGCCGAAATTCATCCTGCCCTCCCCGCTCGCGACGGTGCAGACGCTGGGCACCGCGAGCTATGCCTGGGGCGCCAACACGCTGGTCACGGCGATCGAGATCCTCGGCGGCTTCGCGCTCGGCGCGTTCGTCGGCGTCGCGCTAGCGGTGATTTTCAGCTGGGCACCGCTGCTGAGCCTCGTGCTGCTGCCGCTGTTCGTGACGATGAACATGATCCCGAAGGTCGCGCTCGGCCCGCTCTTCATCGTCTGGTTCTCCTACGGCATCGTGCCGAACATTTTGATCGCCTTCAGCATCTGCTTCTTCCCGATCCTGCTGACCACCGCGCGCGGCCTGCGCGAGGTCGAGCCGGACCTGCTCGACCTCGTCAAATCGCTGCGCGGTTCGCGCTGGACGCTGTTCCGCAAGATCCAGTTGCCGGGATCGCTGCCTTACGTGTTCTCCGGCATGAAGGTCGGCGCGATCCTCGCGGTGGCGGGCGCCATCGTCGGCGAGTTCATCGCCTCGGAGCGCGGGCTCGGCTATCTCATGATCCAGGTGCAGTCGTCGCTCGACACGCCCGCGATGGTGATGGCCGTCGTGCTGCTGACCCTGCTCGGCGTCGCTCTCTACGGCCTGGTCCTCGCGCTCGAACGCATGTTCGTGGTCGGCGATGCCAGGCAGAACTAACGACAAGGACCGATCCATGCTGCTCACCCGCCAGACGCTGCCGAAGACGATCCCGGATATCGCAGCCCTCGACGATCTTCTGTGCCGGCCGACCCAGGCGCTGATCGACGACCTCAAGAAGGTCGAGGGCGACATCATGATCCTCGGCGTCGCCGGCAAGATGGGACCGACGCTGGCGGGGCTCGCGAAAGCCGCCGCACCCGATCGCCGCGTCATCGGCGTCGCGCGATTCAGTGACCCCAGCGTCAAGGACTGGCTGCAGGCGCGCGGCGTCGAGACGATCAATTGCGACCTGATGGACGAGACGGCGATTCAAGCGCTGCCTAAGGCGCCCAACATCGTCTTCATGGCCGGCCGCAAGTTCGGCGCCGAGGGCGACCTGTCGCTGACCTGGGCGATGAACGCGCATGTGCCGGCCCTCGTCGCACAGGCCTTCCCGACGTCGCGCATCGTGGCGTTCTCGACCGGCTGCATCTATCCCTTCGTCCCCGTCGACGGCAAAGGCGCGACCGAGGACATGGCGCCGAATCCGCCCGGCGAATACGCCCAGTCCTGCGTCGGCCGCGAGCGCATGTTCGAGTATTTTTCGCGCAAGTTTTCGACGCCGGGCCGGCTGTTCCGGCTCAATTACGCGATCGACATGCGCTATGGCGTGCTGCACGATATCGCGACAAAGGTCCTCACGGGAACGCCGATCGATGTCAGTCTCGGCCACGTCAATTTCATCTGGCAGGGCGATGCTTCCTCGCAGGCGCTGCGCTGCCTTGCGCATTGCACGGCGCCGACCTCGCCGATCAACGTCAGCGGCCACGAGATTTTGGCGGTACGAGATCTCGCCGCAAAATTCGGCGCGCGCTTCGGCCGCGCGCCGGTGCTGACAGGCAAGGAAGAGCCGACGGCCTGGCTCACCGACACGTCGAAAGCTGTCGAGCTGTTCGGCCTGCCGGTCGTGGACACCGAACAGTTGATCGCCTGGACCGCGGACTGGGTGTCCCGCGCCATGCCAAGCCTCGGCAAGCCCACCAAATACGAGGTGCGCGATGGACGCTACTGACGGTCCGCCCATCCTCAAGCTCGCCGTCGACGACGCGATCGCCGGGCTGGTGCTGTCGACGGAAGCGCACTGGAACCAGACCGAGGAGGACTGGCGAATCTTCCTGCACGAGGGCGTGGTGTTCGGTATTCGCGACGGCCTACGGCTGGTCGCGACCGCGGCGCTGCTGCCCTATTCCGGCAACAACGCCTGGATCAGCATGGTGCTGGTATCGGGCACGCATCGCCGCCGCGGCCTCGCCACCCGTCTCGTCGATGCCTGCCTGGAAACCGCGCGCAAGAACGGGCTGACGAGCTGGCTCGACGCGACGCCCGACGGCGCCGCCGTCTACGGCCCGCTCGGCTTCACGCCGACGCTGCAATTGCGCCGGCTGAAGCTGGTGAAATCCGGGCGAGCCGAAGCCCCACCGCCTTCATCGGCGACCATCGATGCGCTGCGAGCGCGGGACCGGCGCGCCACCGGTTTCGACCGCACCGCGCTCCTCGCCGCCATCGCCCTGCGCTCCGGCTCGCGCATCGTCGCCGCACATGGCGCCATCGCGCTGGTTCGCGACGGCCGAACCGCGCGCCATATCGGACCGTTGCTTGCCAACAATGCCGCGCCAGCGCTGGCCCTGGTTCATGCGATCGTGCGCTCCGAGACCGGCCCGATTCTGATCGATGCCGTTGCGTCGCAAGCCGCATTCCTGGACGGATTGACCGCCTCGGGCTGGACCATCGAGCGGCCGTTCCAGCGCATGCGGTTCGGCCCCGCCACCACCGCTGCCAAGGATACGCCATTCGCCGTCGCCGGCCCTGAATTCGGATAGGACATCATGCACCACAGCCAGATCAACAGCGACGTCCGCAAGCTGATCGCCGACGGCACCGTGCTGCCGGCGCACCCCCTCGCGCTCACGGCGGAGCGCCAGCTCGACAAGAAGCATCAACGCGCGCTGACGCGCTACTACATCGACGCCGGCTCGGGCGGCCTTGCGGTCGGCGTCCACACCACGCAATTTGCGATCCGGGACGTCGGCCTCTACCGTCCCGTGCTCGAGCTCGCCGCCGAGACCGCTGCGAACTGGACCAAGCGTCCGCTGGCGATGGTCGCGGGCCTCGCCGGCCCGACCCGGCAGGCAGCGGCTGAGGCCCGCACCGCGCGCGATATCGGCTATCACGCGGGGCTCCTCAGCCTCGCCGCGATGAAGAGCGCCTCCGAGGATGAGATCATTGCGCATTGCACGGCGGTCGCCGCCGAGATCCCGCTGGTCGGTTTCTATCTCCAGCCGGCCGTCGGCGGCGTCATCCTGTCGAGCCGGTTCTGGCAGCGCTTCGCCGCGATCGACAATGTGATCGCGATCAAGATCGCGCCGTTCAACCGCTATCGCACGCTCGACGTGCTGCGCGGCGTCGCGGCGGCCGGTGCGCTCGACCGCGTCGCGCTCTACACCGGCAATGACGACCACATCCTGCTCGACCTGATGCTGCCGTTCGACCTGCGCGACAACGGCATCACCACGCGCACCTATTTTAGAGGCGGCCTGCTCGGCCATTGGTCGGTGTGGACCGCGAGCGCCATCAAACAGTTCGAGCGCTGCAAGGCGGCGCGGCACAAGGAGGCCGTGCCGGCCGATCTGCTCGCCCTCGATGCCCGCGTCACCGACTGCAACAGCGCCTTCTTCGACGTCGCCAATAATTTTCACGGCTGCATCGCCGGTTGCCACGAGGTGCTGCGGCGTCAGGGCCTGATGCAGGGCCTGTGGTGCCTCGACCCGAACGAGGGCCTCAGCCCCGGCCAGAAGGAGGAGATCGACCGCGTCTATCGCGAGCACGCCGACCTCGGCGACGATGCGTTCGTCGCCCCCAATCTGAATAAATGGCTGGCATGAGCGCCGAGCCCTTCATCAGCCTGAGCGGCGTCCGAAAGGTTTATCGCAGCGGCGGCGCCGAGTTCTTGGCGGTGTCCGACGTCACGATGGACGTGCAGGAAGGTGAGCTCGTCTCGCTGGTCGGCCCCTCCGGCTGCGGCAAGACCACGGTGATGAAGATTTTGGCCGGCCTGCACAGCTCCGACGGCGGCACCATCAGAATTGGCAATGCCAAAAGCCCGTTCGATCCGACCCGCGACATCGGCATGGTGTTCCAGCAAGCGCTGCTGCTGAAGTGGCGCACCATCCTGGACAACGTGCTGTTGCCGGCCGAGATCGTTGGCCTGCCGATCAAGGCCGCGCGCGAGCGGGCGCGCGATCTGCTCAACCTGGTCGGGCTTGCCGGCTACGAGCAGAAATATCCGCGAGAGCTCTCGGGCGGCATGCAGCAGCGCACCGCAATCGCGCGGGCCTTCATTCACGATCCAAAGCTGATCCTGATGGACGAGCCGTTCGGGGCGCTGGACGCCCTGACGCGCGAGCAGATGAATCTGGAAATGCTGCGGATCTGGCGCGAGAGCGGCAAGACCATCATCTTCGTCACGCACTCGATCCAGGAAGCCGTGTTCCTGTCCTCGCATTGCGCCGTGCTGACGGCGGGGCCTGCGAAGATGGCCGACTACTTCCCGATCGACCTGCCCTTCCCGCGCGACCTGCCGCTCAAGACGACCGACGCGTTCGGCGCCTATGCAAGGCGGATCTACGCGAAGCTGGGGCTGGGTGCGGCGTAAGGCGCCACACGACAGGTGCCGTAGGGTGGGCAAAGCGACTTGTCCGCCGTAGCTCGAAGAGCGAAGGCGGAAGCGTGCCCACCATTGCACGTGACGCAAAGAACGTGGGCACGGCGCAAGTGCGCCTTTGCCCACCCTACGAGAGCGGGGCGCGGCGTAGTCATCGCGCCCCGCTCGTCATCAAGTCTTATTCCGCATCTTGCTGAGCAGATAGTTGTCGTAGAAGTTTTCCGCGATCTGCGTGTAGAACAGCAGCTCCTTCATATAGGCGTCGTGGCTTTCCTTGGTGCGCTTGAACAAATCGCTCTTGGCGGCGAGCTCGTTCAGATGCTCCTGGGTCGCGTTGTAGCAGGCTTCCAGCACCGGCTGCGGGAACGCCTTCAGCTCCGCGCCGTTGGCGATCAGCCGCTTCAGCGCTGCCGGATTCACGCTGTCGTATTTCTCCAGCATCCAGGCACCGGCCGCCGAGGCAGCCTGATTGACGATCGCCTGGTACTGCTTCGGCAAGCTCGCCCACTTCTCGTCATTGACGATCATGTGCAGCATCGCGCCGCCTTCCCACCAGCCGGGGAAGTAATAGTACTTGGCGACCTTCTGGAAACCGAGCTTCTCGTCGTCATAGGGACCGACGAATTCAGCGGCGTCGATCGAGCCCTTCTCCAGCGCCGCATAGACGTCGCCGCCGGCGAGTTGCTGCGGCACGATGCCGAGTCTGGCCAGCACGTGGCCGCCCATGCCGGCGATGCGGAATTTGAGGCCCTTGAGATCGTCGACGGTCTTGATCTCCTTGCGGAACCAGCCGCCCATCTGGGTGCCGGAATTGCCGCAGAGGATGGCGTGCGTCTTGAACGGCTTCAGCGCCTCGTTGGTGAGTTCGGCGCCGCCGCCGAAATACCACCAGGATTCCTGGTGGCGATGGTTCATGCCGAACGGCGCGCCGGTGGCGTAGGCCAGCGCCGGCTCCTTGCCGATGTAGAAATACAGCGGCGTCTGCGCCATCTCGACGGACGCGACGCTGACGGCATCGAGCGCCTGGAGGCCGGGGACGAGCTCGCCGGCCGCAAAGGTCTGGATCTGGAATTTGTTGTCGGTGGCTTCCGCGACGTATTTCGCAAAGGTCTGCGCCGTGCCGTAGATGGTGTCGAGCGACTTGGGGAAGCTCGAGGTCAGGCGCCATTTGATCTCGGGCGCGCCTTGCGCAATCGCAGGTGCAGCAACCAGCGTCGTCGCGCCGGCGACCGCGCCGCCCTTGAGGAATGTACGGCGTTTCATGTTGGGGTCTCTCCCTGCAGGTAAGTTTCAAACATATCGGGGTCTGGCCACGGTCTTCGCGGACCGTTTGCCCGTTCCTATAGCGGAGTTCAAGCTGAGAGCGGAAGGCCTGCCGGCGTCCATAGCCCGGATGGAGCGCAGCGCAATCCGGGCGACGAGAGCGCGTTGAAAGGCCGCTCAGAGCAGCTTCGCGCTCACGAACAGCGCGCGCACGGCGTTGGTCGCCTGCACCGCGAGCATGGCGTTGTCGGGGGGGGCCCCCCGCGCCCCCCCCCCCCCCGCGAGGGGGGCGCGGGGATGACAACCAACCGACACGGTGGTTTTTGTGGGGGATTTTTTTTGCGTGGCGCCGGGCGCGCACGCC